>NZ_DASTAT010000115.1 GCF_035712445.1 Oligoflexus sp.
TGATGGTAAGCCATTGCCCACCCATTTTACTTTAGAGTCGGGTGTCGTGGAGAAAAAAGCTGACCCCCTCCCCGATTATATTCCCATCTTTGTAAATTCCTTTGCCGGTGAACAGCTTCTTGAGCGTCATCTTGGCTATAAAGGCTGGGATTTTAACAAAGACGGCGTGATCGACATGCTTGAAGTCCTCGACGCCAACGGCCAGGTCGTGCGGCGTGCTTATGATTGGAACCGGGACGGAACTGTGGATGAAGTGCGGAACTGAGGAGTCTTAATGGCCAGCCACCTGTCGAGCATCGGTTTTCCTGTGCAAACGGAGCAGGATCTCTACGCCCTTGCTGAAAAAATTGCGCAGAAAGCCACGCCGCATGAGGTGGATCAGGGCTTTTATCTTTCCTATCAGGATCCCTCGGGCGCCGCGATCTGGCTTCATGCGGATAAGGACCGGCAGATTGCGGGCATGAATCCGCACTTCGTCGGACCCTCGATCATGACCCTGAAGATTGTGCGTTCCGTGCACAGGGACAAGGATCATGCTTTTGATGGCGCGTACTTCGGCTGGGTCGCTCCGGAAGAGGAACACGATCATCAGGAAGGCGCCTATCCTCTGCTCTTCGATGCCCCTGATTATCGGCGTTATCATCAGGAAAAATTTCCGGCGACTCTTCCGGTTCAAATTGCCGCTTTTGCGCATGAGCTCGAAGTTTTTGCTTCGGATGAAGCGTGGAAGCAAAAAAATGGTGATAAATCGCCGATCGCCGCCGAGTCCTTTATTCCGGCCGGACTTTTCCCTGCTGATGGTCGCCAGGAAAGCGAAGCGATTCCCACCGCTCATGCCCTGATTTCGGGCCATGTTCTGGATGCTCAGAAGCGCACCAACCAGATGACAGGAAAAAGTTTTTGGTGGCTGCAGGTGCAGTCCTATGCGGCCATCTATGATGTCGTCGTGGATCCCTTGCTTCTGCGCAGCGATCCCAAACCAGGATGCGTTGTCAAAGGCTCCTTCTGGCTGTCAGGTGTCGTCCTGGATCAGGCGGAGCATAAGCCGCAGAACGGTTTTTTGCGGCTATTAAGAAGTCGGAAGCCGTGACTCCTTGAATCCCTCTTATATACCCTTTGACATGGTGAATGGGACAGCGTGATCCTGCGCCCACGGCATGATTGTCGCAGGAGCGGAAGCATTCAACGCGGGCTTGTGCTCGCAGTTGATCTTTGCCATTGTTTTTCTCATTCAACCACGGAGGGGCTCATGAACAGCCAGGACGAGGCTATCGAATTGCGGGGTGTCCGGACTCACAATTTGCAGAATATCAATCTCAACCTGCCCTTGGGCAAACTCACAGTCGTAACCGGCGTCTCCGGCTCCGGCAAAAGCTCCCTGGTGTTCGACACGCTTTACGGCGAATCCTACCGACGCTATGTGGAAAGTCTTTCGAGTTATGCGCGGCAGTATCTGAAGCAGCTGCCGAAACCTGAAATCGATGACGTCCAGAATCTGCCGCCGGCGATTGCCGTGAAACAGGCAAAATCAGGCCTGAATCAACGTTCCACCGTGGGAACGATGACAGAGCTGAACGATATCCTGCGCATCCTCTTCGGGCATCTTTCCAAAATCATCTGTCATGGCGAGGTGGTTGAAAAAGCCGATGGCCGCACGATTACACGGGATGCTTTTGAACGTTGGCCCGGGCAAAGGGTCCTGATGCTGGCCTCCATGGAGACCTGGAGCAAGCTCAAGGCCGCGGATTTGAAACAGCAGCTGGAAACGCAGGGTTTTACCCGCTGCTATGTCGATGGCAAGGTTCAGCGCATTGATGAAACCAAGGCGACGGATTTGAAACGCAGCATGATCGTGGTTGATCGCGTGACTCTCGATGATGATAACCGCGCGCGGTGCCGGGAAGCTGCGGAACTTACTCTGCGCCTCGGTCGTGGTGAGGCGACTCTTGTTCCTGAAAAGGGGGAGAGCCGCACCTACTATAAGACTTTGAAATGCCGGCATTGTCTGACGGAATATCAGGAGCCTTCGCCCACTCTTTTCAACTACAACCATCCCCTGGGCGCCTGTGAAGTGTGCCAGGGCTTTGGTCGCGTGGCTGTGAAGGATCGCAGCAAGATGATTCCCGACATGGAGAGCTCCATTCTGGAAAGTGGCGTTGCGCCGTGGAACTTCGGTGATCACGATGCGATGTATAAGCTCGCCCGGAAGAGCGCCAATGATCGGGGCATGGATCCTGGAAAACCCTTCAAAAAATATACTGCCGCCGACTGGCAGTGGCTTTACGAAGGGGATGCGAAGGGACGTTTTGATGGGATCAATGGTTACTTTGCGTGGCTTGATACCAAAAAATATAAGGCTCATTATCGGATACACTCGGCGCGTTTTCATACCTATATAGGCTGCGATGCGTGCGGTGGTTTTCGTCTGAATAAAAAGGCTTTGGCCTGCTCCCTTCAAGGGAAAAATTTTGCGGATCTCAGCCGCATGACGATGCTGGAGCTGGAAGAGTGGTTTACCCAACTTGTTTCCCTTCAGGATGCGCTGGAAGGTCAACGCCGTGCGGCGGCCCAGGAAGCGATTCAGGAAGGCCAGCAGCGGCTGTCCTATCTTTTGAAGATGGGCCTGGGTTATCTGAATATGGCCCGCAGTGCCCGCACGCTTTCCGGTGGGGAAGTTCAGCGGATCAATATGTCCCGGAGTTTGGGCAGCGCGTTGACGGGAACACTTTTTTGTTTGGATGAACCGAGCGTCGGACTTCACGCACGGGACAGTCAGAATCTTTTGAGCGTGATTCATGAACTCCGCGATCAAGGGAATACGATCGTAGTCGTGGAGCACGAAAGGACTCTGGTTCAGGGTGCAGAATACCTTGTCGAAATCGGGCCAGGCGCTGGTCATCAGGGTGGGCAGCTCGTCTTTCACGGCGAGCCTCAGGCCTATCATAAAAAACCGATCAGCTGGCCCAAGGGCCGCGTTGTGGAGTCGAAGGATCAGTACATCGAACTCACGAATGCGCGCACGCATAATCTGAAGGGCGTGAATGCCCGCTTTCTTCTGCGCGGCCTGAATGTCGTGTGCGGTGTCAGCGGCAGCGGCAAGACCAGTCTTGTGCGGCATACCCTTTATCCCATGCTGGCTGCGGTCCTGGGCAACGATAATGATATGGATGAGAAGGAGCCCACTCCGGTTTTGGCCGATGGCCTTGGCCCTGTTGCCGCCATCAAAACCCTGTCGGCTGTTCACTTCGTCTCGCAGGAAGGCATCGGCCGTTCGAGTCGTTCGACCATTGCCACCTACCTCGGCCTTTACGATGAGATTCGTAAACTCCTCGCGGATACGCCCGAGGCCAAGGCCAAAGGACTCAAGCCCGGATTTTTCAGCTTCAACGTTCCCGGAGGGCGCTGTGAACACTGCAAGGGTCTGGGCTACGTCATAGAGGATCTGTCGTTTTTAGGGGAGATGCCGGTCACCTGCGCCGTATGCCAGGGGCGCCAATTTACGGATGAGGCCCTGAGCATTACTTTCCGTGAACGCTCCCTCCTTGACATTCTGCGATTGACGATTACACAAGCTAGGGAAGTCTTTTATGATCAGACCAAGCTGAAGAACGCGTTGGATCAGGTCATTGGCATGGGGCTGGGCTATGTGACGCTCGGTCAGAATACTAGCTCGTTTTCCGGTGGTGAGGCGCAGCGCCTGAAACTTTTGCGCATGATGCTGGATGCCTCGGATCGCAAACCTGGATTTTTGATTTTCGACGAGCCCTCAACCGGGTTAAGTGATTCGGATGTTCATCAGCTGCTCATGCAGATGATACGCCTGCGCGATCTGGGTCACACCATCGTTGTCGTGGAACATCACATGGGCTTTCTGCAGTCCGCCGATTGGCTGATTGAGATTGGTCCCGAGGCCGCCGGGGCCGGTGGAAATATTGTTTATCAAGGGCCACCGGTAGGGCTGAAGGATGTGCCCGAATCGCGGACGGCACCCTTTCTTTATTCATGAGGTTCCAGTGAGCAAGCACAGCAGTGAAGCCCCCGCCCAGGTCACCGTCAAAACCCTGCAGAAAAGAAAGCAGGGGAAGGAAAAGATTTCCATGGTGACCTGCTATGATGCAGCCTTTGGGGCTTTGATTGATCGCACCGGCATCGACATGATCCTGGTTGGTGACAGCGCCGGCAACGTGGTCCTGGGCTTCAAGGATACGATTCCCGTCACGATGGATCATATGGTGCATCACACCGCATGTGTGGGCCGCGTCGTAAAACGAGCCATGCTGGTCGCCGACATGCCTTTTCTTTCGTATAACCTCTCGGTCGAGCAGGCTCTGCGCAATGCCGGACGCCTTATCCAGGAAGGCGGCGCGGCGGCGGTCAAGGTGGAAGGTGGTGCTGCCATCCTGCCTCAAGTAAGAGCCATCGTGCAGGCCGGTATCCCCGTCGTGGGTCACCTGGGTTTGACGCCGCAAAGCGTGCATCAGCTGGGTGGCTATCGCGTGCAGGGCAAGGGTGATCAGGCGAAGATCATTATAGAAGACGCCATCAAACTCGCAGAGGCCGGCGCCTGTGCGGTGGTACTGGAACTCGTTCCCGCGGCTCTCGCTGAAGAGATCACGAAGCAAATCCCTATTCCCACGATCGGGATTGGAGCCGGTGCGGGCTGCGACGGGCAGGTGCTTGTTCTCCATGATTTGCTTGGATTTAACAGTGATTTTAGCCCAAAATTTTTGAAGAAATATGCTAATTTAGGAGAGGTGATTTCACAGGCCTTGAATCAGTATGACAAGGATGTGAAAGGCAGCCAATTTCCGGGCCCCGAACACAGCTTTTAAGGACGGATTAAGAATACATGGAAAAACGTGATTACTACGAAGTTTTAGGCTTATCGCGCGGGGCATCCGATGCTGATATCAAACGCGCCTATCGGCAGATGGCCATGCAATATCACCCCGATAGAAACCCGGGCAATAAAGAAGCCGAAGACAAGTTCAAGGAATGCGCCGAAGCCTATGAAGTCCTGGCTGATGCGGAAAAACGCAAGGTCTATGATGCCTATGGACATGCCGGGCTTTCAGGGCAAGGGTTCTCGGGCTTCTCGGATGTGAACGATATCTTCTCGTCCTTCGGTTCGATCTTCGAAGATTTCTTTGGCTTCTCTTCCCCTGGTGGGCAGGGCGGGAAAAAACGTCCACGCAAGGGCGCTGATCTTCGCTATGACCTTGTGCTCGAATTTGAAGAGGCCGCATTCGGTGTGGAAAAGCAGGTGGAATACGACCGTGAAATCAGCTGCGGAACCTGTAAGGGGGAACGCGCGGAGCCGGGCGGAAAGCGCACCTGTACGAGCTGCGGCGGCAGCGGTCAGATCCGTCGCAATCAAGGATTTTTCGCAGTGGCCAGCGCGTGCCCGACCTGTCAGGGCGAAGGCGAAATGGTGACGACGCCGTGCAAGGCCTGTAAAGGTCGCGGTCGCGTGAAGGAAAGCAAGAAAGTCAGCGTGAAGATTCCTCCTGGTGTGGATCAGGGCGTGCGCTTACGCGTGGGCGCGGAAGGTCAGGGCGGGGCCTACGGTGGGCCGGCTGGTGATCTTTATGTGTTCCTGCAGGTCAAGGATAGTCCTCATTTTGAGCGGGATGGTTCGGATCTGATTTACGGGGCGCATATCTCGATGGTGCAGGCGGCGCTTGGCTGCAAGCTGAACGTGCCGACGCTTGGTGATAATAAAATTGAAGTGGATGTGCAGCCGGGAACGCAGCATGGTCAGCGTTTGACGGTGACGGGCGAAGGGATTCCGAGACTGCGTGGTGTAGGCCGCGGGGATTTGATTGTGGAGCTGGCGGTTGAGATTCCGACGAAGCTGAGTAAAGAGCAGCGGGAGATTTTGATGAAGTTTGCTGAGGTTTCGGGGGAGAAGGTTACGAGTGGTAACGGGTTCTTTTCGAAACTTTTTGGGGAGTGATCTCCGCGTTTGAGGCTGCCCCGCGGGGCGGCCCCTCCGGGGCTGACGACGGAAAGCGGGCTGACGACAGGAAGCGGGCTGACGACAGAAAGCGGGCTGACGACAGAAAGCGGGCTGACGACGGAAGTGGAACGCGGCATCAAGAAATGATGGCCGGCGCCTGAAATGCCCTTAAGGCGAAATCTGCAACAGCCGCGCCTGAATCTTCTTCACCGATTCCAGGTTGAAGATATCCAGATTCTTCACGTTGTAATGAAACTTGTCGTAACGGCCTTCTTCCTTGCCGTTCTCCAGCTTGCCCTTCTGAGCCACTTTCAGGTTATCCACCTGAGGTACGAGATCGTTGCTAATATAAAGCGACATCGTGCCGTTTTCGAAGTGATGAGACATCTGCAGAACGTTATAGAATTTTCTATCCACCTGGCAGTCGCGGCAGAACTTCCATTTATGGCGTTCCAGACCTTCCTCGGTGTTCTTCTTCGTACAGTTCTGGCAGAACTCGATCACGCGGAAGTTCTTGGACACGAGGTACTTGAAGGCCAGCTTGCGACGATTGGGTTTGTTGTTCGCAATGCTGAAGTAGAGCTGGTTCTTCAGGTCGAAGAGCTTTTTACGCTCCGCCACATTCTGAATTTTCTTGGCGTGACTGGTTAAAATCAGAGCAATGAGGAACTTATAGTTCATCAAACGCTCTTCACGTTCCATATTGGCAAAAACCTCCAGGATCGCCTCGTAGCGACGGAAGATCTGGCTGTACTCTCGATTTGTCGATCGAGCCATCAGCAGATCTCCTGCCATTTGCATCGGGATGGACCCTGCAGGGATTTTCTTTTTCTTTGCTGTAGCCTCGTCGGTGCTCAACATTGACCCCATGTGTGCTTTTAGCGCTAAACACCGCCTATCTTAGCCATGGCAGGTGTCTTTTTACAACAGGTTTTCCGGGTCCGGATAACGGCTTAGTCCTGACCCTGGACGCTTACAATGCCTGGCCCGTGCCCGCGATGCCTTCGGTGGGGACCACGCGAGAAGCGACGTAGGCAGGATACAGCCCGGCCAGAAGGCAGACAAGGCTGGCCGCTCCGGCCACTCCAAGATATACCTCAGCGCTGTAATGAACCGGCAAACTTTTCAAGAAATAAGGTTCCGGCAAATCAATGAACGGGTAATGCTCCAAAACATAGGAGATTCCGCCAGCCAGAATTGCACCTACAATACTTCCACCAATGCCGATGCAGAGACTCTGCACCAGAAAAAGTCCCATGATTTGGCGGTTGCGAGCCCCCAAAGCCTTGAGAATCGAGATGTCCCGCTGTTTCTGCGAAACCGAGACGAAGACCGTTGTCAGAATATTGAAGCCGGCAACAATCACCACCATGGCCACGATGAGTGCGATCACGGTGCGCTCTCTTTCCATCGCTTCAAAGAGGGGGCGGTTATAAGACTGCCACTCACGGAAGGACAGATTGTACTTCTCCTCCATGAGCCGGGCCACCTGGGGACTGCGATCGGCATCGTTCAGGCCGATTTCAAGACCAGTGACGGTATCACCCATATGAAAAAAAGACCTGGCCGAGCTGAGGCTCATGGCCACAAGGCGATTGTCATAGTGCTTCAGACCCGAGTTATACGTCCCCACCACCTTGAAACGCTTCATGTCCGAGAAGCGATTTTCTGTCGGTGCAATGAGGTGGATTGTTTCACCCACCTTCACATTCAGGATGCCGAGCAGCCCGGAACCCAGGATGACGGCAGGGGTTTCCGGCTCCGGTTTGCCTGCGGCTTCGTCGTCGATTTCCTGCTGCAGCACGGCCAGGGCCGTGGGAGGGTCGATCAGATTCTGCATGCTCTGCACCGCTTCACGCTGCTTCGGAGCGATACCCCGCACCAGAACGCCCTGCATGATGGAACCGCTTTTCGCCATGGTCTCGTAATGGATGAAGGGCGAGGTCCCGCGGACTTCATCCGGAAAATCGCGTTCGATGATTTTGGACCATTTCTCGGGATTCGACATGCCGGCCGGATAGCGATAGGCCATGATATGCGCGTTCGCCTGCAAAAAGCGGTTCCGCAGTTCATATTCAAAGCCATTGATCACGGACAGCACCACGATCAGGGCCGCAACCCCAATCGCAAGGCCGAAGAGAGATAGAAAGGTGATCCAGGAAAAAAAGCGATTTTCCCGACTCGATTTCAGGTAGCGAAACGCAGTCCAAGAGGCAAACGACATATCAGCTCCGCAACCATTCCGAGGCTTCAATTGCAAAATAGGTCAGGACAGCATCCGCACCGGCGCGTTTGAAAGCCATCAGGGACTCAAGAACGCAGGCTTGGTAGTTGATCCAACCGTTCTGTCCCGCAGCCTTCAGCATCGCATACTCGCCCGACACCTGATAGACCAGAGTCGGCATTTTGAACGATTCTTTCACACGGTAGATGATATCCAGATAAGGAAGGCCAGGTTTGACCATGACCATATCCGCGCCTTCACGGATGTCGAGGGCGACCTCATGCAGGGCCTCGTTGCTATTGGCAGGATCCATCTGATAGGTCTCTTTGGAACTCTTGCCCAGATTGCCCGCGGAGCCGACAGCATCACGGAAGGGGCCATAGAAGCTTGAGGCGTATTTGGCGGAATAAGCCAGAATCTGCACGAGTGGAAAGGCCGCGTGGTCCAGGGCATTTCGAATGTGGCCGATACGACCATCCATCATATCCGAGGGAGCGACGACATCCGCACCGGCCTGAGCATGACAGACGGCCTGCTTGCAGAGAATTTCGATGGTCTTGTCATTGATGACGTAACCTGTTTCATCAATGATGCCATCCTGTCCGTGGATGGTGTAGGGATCGAGCGCGATGTCGGTGATGACGCCGAGTTCGGGAAAACGTTCCTTGAGGGCGCTGACGGCGCGCGGGACAAGGCCATCGGGATTGTGGGCTTCCTGGGCCATCTTGCTTTTTTTCTCGGCTTCAATCGCCGGAAAGAGCGTCACAGCCGGGATGCCAAGCTCCATGCATTTTTCAGCTGTCTGCAAAAGATTATCGACGCTCAGGCGGAATTGGCCCGGCATCGAAGGGATTTCCATTTTGATGTTTTTGCCTTCGGTGATGAAGACGGGATAGATGAAGTCATTCGGGCTAAGGCTATGTTCGCGAACCAGGCGGCGGCTGAAGTCATTGGAACGGAGACGGCGCAACCGGGTGGCTGGGAACTGACGAGTCGGGAACATGGGCAGGCACTCCCTTGAAGGTTTAACCTAAGGCATCGTGACGAGGTCGCGGCGATGGGCTTCGGATTCCTAAAGATAAGCCATAGGACAACCCGATGGCAACGGCATCACTGGCGTCGTGTGGTAAATCGCCGAGCTCGAATTGCAAAAGATATTTCAACGCCGCGGCAATCTGTTCTTTCGTTGCGTGGCCCTGGCCTGTGATGGTTTTTTTGACTTCAGTCGGCGTGATCTCGGCCACCTGAATCCCGTGGCGTCTGACCGCGGCAATCACCGCGCCGCGTGTTTCACCCAAACGCAGAGCGGAATGAGGGTTGACGCCCGTGAAGGCGCGTTCGATGACGGCGATTTCAGGCTTGTATTGCCCGGTGAGCTGATGAATGGCTTCGTGGAGATAGCCGGTTCTTTCGCTGTGGGGGAGAGTGGGCTTCGATCGGATCACACCCACCGCCACCAGCTGCACGCGCTTTAAATTGATCGCGCCACGGGGCAGCTCGAGCACGCCGAAACCTGTGATTCGGGAACCCGGGTCGATGCCGATAATGCGAAATACGTCAGGGTTCGTCACGGCTGTCTCCTTTGGTTCTCGACATCATAGCAAAGCTGTACGGAATTCATAAGGGTTTCGGCGCGAAGTGTGTAGCCCCGCGCTCCGCGCGGGGTGACGATGGTGCCTGGGATGACGACGCGTGGGTGTGCTTGGGATGACGACGTGCGGGTGGCGCTTGGGATGACGACGCGTGGGTGTGCTTGGGATGATGACGCGTGGGTGGTGCTTGGGATGACGACGCGTGGGTGTGCTTGGGATGATGACACGGCGTCGCGCGCAGGCAAAGCGCGCTTTGCGTGGGCTCAGTGCTGATATTCTTTGGGGTTGATGTTGTATTTTTCGAGCTTGCGAAGCAGCGTGACCTTGGTCATCTGGGTTTGCTCTGCCGTCTGGTTGATGCGGCCGTTGAAGGCCTTGAGGGCGCGTTTGATGAATTCTTTTTCGAACTGCTCTTTGAGTTCGGGATATTTGAGGGAGTTGGCCTCCGTCATCAGCTGCTCGATGGTGCGGAGTTCTTCCTGAAGACGCGTGGTTTCACCCTCACCTTCGGAGTGCGGTTCGTCAAGTTCAGGCGCTTTCTGCTGAATGTGCGGCGGCAGGGAATCGAGATGGATTTCGTCGGTGCCTTCGATGATGAAAGCATGCTCGATGACGTTTTCCAGCTCGCGTATGTTGCCTGGCCAATCGTAAACCTGAAGGGCCTGGACGGCTTCCGGAGTCAGGCAGCGTATATGACGTTCGTGCAGACGATTGAACTTCTCTATCATGAAGACCGAGAGGTCCTCGATATCCTCAAGTCGCTCCCGCAAAGGCTGCAGGTTGATCGGCATCACATTCAGACGATAGTAAAGGTCCGAGCGGAATTTACCTTCCTGCATCATCTTTTCAAGAGGCTTGTTGGTTGCAGAAATAATACGCACATCGACCGGGATTTCCTGGTTGGAACCCACCGGCGTGATCTTCTTCTCCTGCAGAACGCGCAGAAGCTTCACCTGCATCTGCGGGGACACGTCACCGATCTCATCCAGAAAGATCGAACCGCCATTGGCAAACTGGAACTTGCCGAGCTTCTTTTTATCCGCGCCCGTGAACGTGCCCTTCTCGTAACCGAAAAGCTCGGACTCAATCAGAGTCTCGGGGATAGCCCCGCAGTTCACCGCCACGAACGGACCCTGCTTCCGCGAGGAGTTATAATGAAGCGCCTGGGCCACAAGCTCCTTGCCCGTTCCACTTTCCCCGCGAATCAAAACGGAAGTATCAACCCGAGCCAGCTTCTGGATCAGATCATAAACTTTTTTAATGGCGGTCGAGCGGCCGATGATGCGCTTGGACTTATTGAATTCCAGTTTCAGATCGCCGGTTAGACGATGCACGGGGCGTTTGTTCAAAGTCTGAAGGATCGTGCGGATCTTGTCGGGATGCACCGGCTTGGCCAGATAATCGTCGGCCCCGCTTTTCATGGCCTGGAGCGCCTGCTCCCACTGAGGCAGAGAGGTCAGCACATAGCAGCGAATGGAGGGCTGCAAGGCTTTCAGCTGGTCGATCTCTTCCAAACTCCCGGAGCGCGGGTGGTCGAGGTCGATCAAGACAGCGTCGTAGCGATTTTCCTGACACTTGACCACGAGCTCATAATGGTAACTCGCCGTATGCACGGAGCACTCGAGCTCATCACGCGATTCGCGTTCGATGAGATCGACTATGCTGCCATCCAAGTCTAGGGCGAGGAGATGGATCATATGTCATCGTGTCCTGGTAAACTCTTGAAATTTTTGATCCCGACTGCCGCAGACATATAAAAAGACCGGGGAAAGGTCAAGGGCGCGCTTGCCAGAGCGGCGGGATTTTGCACTTTGGTTTTCCAAAGTCCCTCTGAGCAATCGAGTAAACCGCCGTGAGTAATGGCCCTAAAACTGTGTTAAAATGATATAATGCCCTATTGACAGTCCTAATTGTGAGCAGCCACTCAGGAGGCCAGCATGGAGAAAGATAAAAACCAGTCTGTTACGCCCCCAATCTTGGGTTCAGACGAGGTTTCCGTGCCGCAGAGCCTGCGACTCCTGCGAATGATCGAAAAGTTAGGCCTTAAACCTGACACGGTTGAGGTTCTGCGTCGTTCGATACTGGTTGATGATACCCATGGCCGGGATTTGCGGCCTGGAGCGCAGGCGCAAGCCGTGCCCCAGTTTGGTGGCGATGAAGTCACAGGCTCGATTACTGTTCCCATAGCCGCCCAGCCGGAACCAAGGCCCACGCGTGGCGCTGTGCTTGCGGAGCACACGAATCCCAATCAAGCTCTGCCGACCATGGAAAATGCCAGGGCTGCCACCACCCGCCTGGATCATGCACTCGAAGCGGAATTGAAACTTCGTCATAAAGTGGAAGCTGAACAAAACTGGGCCGCCTTTCGTCACGAAGCCTGGCAGCTCTATGAAGCCTTTCCGCGCCCCGAGATGGCCGCGCGTTTGGTGGACCTCGCTCTCCTTTACGGTTCGGTCAGCGATCTGGAAGAAGTGCTCGGCAGTTTTCTGAAAGAAGACGTGACGTTCTATACGCTGATCGATGGTGACCTGCGTTCGCACCTTGTTGTGAAACTCTGGCAGGCGGAACGTTGGGCCGTCCTTGATGGTCTTATGTTTCGCAAAGATTTGCAGCTGCGCCTTCTGCCGATCGAACGTCTTTATGCCTGCTGGTCCTTCCTGCGCGCAGGCGAAACGGAAAAAGCGTTCAAATGGTTCCGACGTTTTGATCGCGAAATCTGGGCGGCGCAAAAGGAATTCGGCGCGCTTTTGAAACGAAGTGAGAGTGAATTGGCCTTGGCCCTTGGGCGTCAGGCCCTGGCTGATGGTGATGAAGCGCTCGCCATCCGTCTTTTGGAATCCATATCGCGGCAGACTCCGGAATTTCAGAAAGCCCTCGACCTTCTTTTGGACATTCGCGTCGAACGCGATGAATCCGGTCTTTGCCCCTATGGACAAAAGCTGCAAAGAGAACTCGACTGGCGGGCGCGCATTGCGCTATTGGATTCCTTTCTTCTGCGCATGCAAAGGTTCGAATCCGCATCACCCAAAGATCGCGCGGCTTTGAACGAACTTCTGAAAGATCCATTGCGCTGGGTTCCGGAGCAGCCGGAAGCCTGGCAGGCCGTCTCGGAAATCCTCCTTCAGTATCATCAGCTCGATTATCTTCTGCCGCAGATCAACACAGTTTTCATTCAAAAGGCCACGCAGTTTCATAAGCCGGCTTTTGATCACGCGCTTTGGGCGCCGGTTCGGGCCTATCATTTTCCCGATCCCATCAAAACCTGGTTCTGGCATGCAGTGGCCATGCTCCATGAATTCGCGTGGAGCCAGGGCCAGCAGGAAAACCTGCTCTGGGATGCGCGCAAATCCTATAGGGAAGCGGCGGATCACAGCGGCAAGGCCTTGCCATTGACCTGGATGCAGCTGCATCGTCATCTTCTGCAGTGGGTTGGCAAAACCGAGCGCCTGCAGGAACCGGCACGCGTCAAGCTCCTGCTGATGGTCAGGCTCGTGGGTGAAGGCAAGGACATCGACGAGCAGGATGTCTGCAATTTCCTGGTGCAAGTGGCCCAGCCCAGTCGTGAAGTGATTCGTGCGCTGGAAAACCTTGCGCGGGAGCGGGATCAGTGGGGTCTTGAACTCTTTATCCTCGATCGTAAAGCGCTTGGTCTTCATTATGTAAACCAGGATCTGGCGAGAGTTTGGCAGCTCGGAGCTGCGCTGAAGCGCTACGATCTGTGCTGGCGCGTGGCCACTGTCTTGAAGCATCGCACGGTTCTCAATGAACAGTTGGAGCGTCACTGGCAAATCTGCGGCGAGAAGCGTCGCGATTTTTCCATGCTCGATCTGACCGAAACCCACGTGAAAAAAGTCGTCCACAGCTTCGACGGCCATGAGCGGAAACTGGTCGAAGGCATACTCACCGTGGGGCCTTTGATTCCTGAACTTCTGGCGTCACTTCATCCGCAGCTGACGCCGGTGAAAAAACCGAAGGTCCTGAGCGAAGTCGAAGATGAAATCCAGGCCGCCTTGGAAAAAATCACCTGGATGCCGAAGCCGAAGAGGATCTATTCGCCGAACCCCAGTGGACTCTGGCAGCCGAAGCCGCCCTTCTTTTCGAGTCTTTTGGATTCCAAATGGTCGCTGCTCTTTGTTGCGCTGGCTCAAAGGCTTGGCATTACCGCATGGGACTGGCAGCTCAGCCTTCTGCATCACCAGATTGAAAGCATCATTCCCCGTATGATGCGCGGCGCCGAAACCCCGGCCCAGGGCAAGGTGGGGCGCTGGCTCCGCAGCCTGAGCCCAGCGCAAAGAAAGGCCTGGTACGAGCTTGCGCAGCAGTCGCGACGTTTTGACGATGAAGAGGCCCAGGGTATTATCAGTCGTTTCCTGGCCCGCCTCACCACGACACTTATTCAGGACCATAGCCTTGCGCTGCAGGGACTTGAGAAGATGAGGGCGCCTTTGCGCCTGCGCTGGGACCTGGAACACTGGATCGTATCCGACGTTTACGGCGAGCTGCGGCGGAGCCTTGGTCATTTCACGATAGGCCAGTTTCCTGAAGAGGTTTATTTGACTCCGGTTTTGGCTCCCGCGAAAATTTCCACATGACGGTGCAATCACGGTCCAGGAAAGGACTTCGTGCGGAAAATGGATTGACATAACAGGAAATTGTAGGATAAGTTGGCGCGGCTTAAGACCGGGAGTTATCGTGAAAATACAAAGACTGATCGCTTTTGCCCTTTCTCTGACCTTTGGTTTTGCTCTGCGCCTTGCAGCTGATGAAAATTCCGCTGCTGAAAGCCTGCGTCCGAAGAAGTTCATCCTGTCCGTAGGTGTAGGTCAGTTTCAAAGCAATCTTTGGCATCCTCTGCGTTATGCGCGGAAAGACGCCTCGGATATCTACAACTACTTCATCAAGGCCCCAGGACAAAACTTCGATGGCGGCGTTCTCGTCACGGATAACGAGCAGCCTGTCAGCGCTGCGAGTATCATCAAGGCCTTTGAGCGCTTGAAGCAGGACAACCGCAACGAAGAAGACACGGTGGTCGTCTACGTCTCCACGCACGGAACCGTCGCGTATAAGGAAGACGGGAAAGTCGGGCGCTATATCATCACCAGCGACACGGATCCTCAGAACACCAAGAAAACAGCCCTTGATTACGATTATCTGATGGAAATGTTCCAGCAGCTGAAATCGCGCAAGAAGGTTTTGATTCTTGCCTTCTGTCACTCAGGCGTCGGTAAATCCATTCTGACTCCGGAAATGAAGCGCGCGCTGGCCCAGCTGAAAGCGCCTTATTTTGAAGAGCCCATCCAGGAACGTTCCGAAGGTTCCATCGTTCTGACCGCCAGCGGCTGGCGCGAGCCGGCTCTGGAAGATGAACGCCTGCAGAATGATGTCTACACGCACTTCCTCCTGGAAGGCTTCGGTCGCGATCGCAACGGTGATGGTGCGGTATCGATCACGGAAGCTCATGCCTTCGCATCCCAGGCCACCTATGAATACACCAAAGGCCGGCAGAGACCTTCGGCGATCATGGAACTCCTCGGTTCGGATCCGGTGATCGTATCGGGCAGTCTGCGCAAGAAAGATAAAGGGGCGAGCCTTTTCTCGCTGATGGATCGCTTTTCGAAGCTGGTTGTCAGCATCGACGGCAAGGATTACGGTTCGATATCCAAAGGCCTGACTGTGCCGGAGGGTGATGTTCGTCTGACTCTGAAGGATCCGGACAGCCAAAAAGTTTTGGCCGATCGCGTCGTGAACTTTCAAGCTGGTCGGGAATATTCAGTGGCCAACTACCTGCTGCCCCGTCTGCCGAACAGCCTCAGCGTGGGCGTTCGCAATTATCAATTCCTGAACCGCGGCGTCAACCAGGGTTACACCCCGAATCCTTCCCAGGGGATGAACCTCCGTTATGTTCGCGAAGAAGCCTTCTGGCTCTACGATCTGGTGACCGAATTCAGTTATTTCCCCGAGCAGGACGAAAAAATTGAAGTCGATGGTTATCCCAACCAGCGCTTTGAACAAAAACGCAGTATGATGGCGGCTATGGTCGGTGCGCAGCGCCGTTTGACCCTGAGCTCGCTGTCGAGCACGGATCGTTCGGTTCGTACCGAGGCGCGCTGGCTGGCCGGAATCAACTCCATCCTGCTCAATCGCGTCATTGATGACAGGGACAGCGGTGCCTTCGATCAGCAGGAAAAGCTGGTTGCGACCGGGGGCTTGAGTCTCGGAACAGGACTCGATACGATGTGGGTTTACCATTTGATTCGGGCCGGCGCCGAGGTTCGATTGGACCTGGTTCGGAACTTTACGGTCGAAAAGACCAACGTTTTGATGGCTCCTACAGCTGCGGTTTACGTCGGAACTTTCTGGTAAACCGCGTGTCCGAAGCCCCAATAAAGGACGTGACAAGCCGTGGCAGATAAAAAGATTACGATCAAACCAAGCGATATGGAAAGACTCCGGGAGCTCATGCGTCAGGAAGAAGCAAAGCTTGACGCCGCCAATCCTTCAGACACCGAGCTGAACGAGTGGGAAGACCGGCTGGAGGATTCCGTACGCAAGCTGGCGCAGAAGACGCCAGGGTCTCTGCCAACGCACACGGATGAAATGAATCGTAATTGGTCGGCGCTGCAGGACAAGATCTCCAAAGCGGCGCCAGTCGTGCAGGACACGCCGAAGCCTGCCGATGTCCTGCCCCTCAAACGTCCCAACAAAAATAAAATGCTGCCGTTCCTGGGCCTCGCGGCCGCGGCTGCTCTGGTGTTCATCATGGTTCGTCCGCAATCGTCGGATGATGCCCTGACCATGAATGAGCAGAACGTTCAGATCAAAGGCACGGCTGGACAGACTGCGGCGGCAGACTGTGAATTGGACGTCGCTGCTCTGGATGGATCGTCGGTTGTGCCAACGGCCAACGGTCTTGGTTTTGTAGGAAATGTCGGTGCTGACGTTGAAATCAGCGTGCGTTGCAGCAGCTCAGGATTCATGCGGGTCGAGGCCAAGGGGTCTGAGTCCTTGACTCTCAACACCGCTGTGACTAACGGTGAACGTCAGAGAATCTTACGCGAAGGGCAAATTGCTCGATTTCCGTTGCAATCAGGACAACCCTGGTCCATTAGTTTAGTTCTTACGGGTAAGGAACTAAGCAAGGACGCAGTGGTGCCTCAAGACCAAATCCTATGGCAGGACACGATTACGGTGGGGGCTCGAGAGTGAATAAAAGCCAGGTGACGAAAGAAAGCCCCCAATTGGATTTTCAAACTCTCTACAAAAAACACTATTCGGCCGTGCGTGCGGTCGTTTCACGCTTCAAATTTCAAGACGCGACAGCGGACGATTTGATTCAGGATATTTTCGTCCAGGCCTGGCAAAACCTTGCCAGTCTTAAGGAACAGGCTGCTTTTAGCGGCTGGCTGATGACGATTGCGCGCAATCGCTGTTTGAATGAACTGCGCAAAACCAAGCGGACCGTATCGGTCTCCGGTACGGATGCGATCTCGGAAGAAGACGGTGCTTCAGGCGCCGAGATTATCCTGGTCGCGGATGATGAGTTCGCGTCGCTGCATTTTGAACAATCCATCACCCTTTTGCGTCAGCTGATTCAGATGCATGAAGGTGAGCCCCGAGCCACGGTCGCCCGCTACTTCTATCTGGACCAAATGTCGGTCAAGGAAATCTGCGATAGCCTGCAGATGAATCAAAACACCGTGCTGTCCCATCTTCGCCGTTTTCGCTTGATCGTAAGCCAGGCCATGATTCAATTGGCCGAAGAAAAGGGTTTGGAAATCAACTAATTACAGAAATTTTAACCGGGTTGCAATATCATGACACCCCCAGTGTTCTTGGAGGTAGGGGCCATCGCTCCACGACGAGAATGACAAGGGGATTGTGCCATGGAAGTACGGAAAATACAGATCACGCCGGAGGATGAAACCAGGCTCCGGGAATTATTAAAGATCCATGAAGCAGACATTGATCGGTTGAGCGATGACGAATTGGATGCCGCTGAAGCTCAGACGTCACAAAGCCTGCAAAGGCTTCTGCAAAAACAAAGTCAGGCTCAGCCTGCCCCATCCGTCCTGCGCTTTCGCCAGCCTTTGAAAACAGGCACCATGGCTTTCCTTGCCGCTGCGGCGGTTATGCTTTTCATGCAAAGAAATCAAAATGTTACCGACGTTCAGTCCATGGTCACCAAAGGCACGGAGCCGGTGGCGGCGGTGGCCTGCGATTCTTCGGTGTTTGAAGTTGAAAACAAGGTGAATAAGACCAGCGATCATTATTTGAAGCTTTATTGCGGTCAGCCCGTTTATGTTCACCTGGGATATGTTCAGGGCGAGACTTTGCACCTTGAGATGAGCAATCTTTCGGTTTCCGCCCAGGAAAATGTAGTGATGAAGGGCAGCCAGCCTTTGAAGTTCACGCCTGTCGCGCCGCAGGAAAGCCATCTGATGCTGCTGGTCACGGAAAAGCCGCTGAACACTATGGATCTCTCTCCAGCGGACCGATCCGGACTTTGGATCGAAGAGCTTTCCCTGAAAACAGCACCCTGAGATCAGCGATCGAAGTGCTGCTCCACTTTACGCGGTTTTCCCTGCCATGCTTTGTATTCCCATTCCTCAGTCGGTGGAAATAGGATGAAGAGTCCACCGATAAGACAAAGCGGAACGCCGATCGCCCACCAGCCTATGTTGCTCTCTGTTCCCTGCACGATCATGATCGTAAAGCCCGTGGTGGCCATCCCCATGAGCATCATCAGCGACATCTGCCGCGAACGATAGATCAAAAGTCGGCTATCGAAATCAGACTTTCTCATGATCCATCTCCTGCTTTTTCTGTTTGGTGGGTTTGCCGTCACTGACGATGATGAGAGTGTCGTTGGAATGGAACCAGCGATACGAGGTCACGCCGACGAAAAACGACACGAAGGCTATATGAAACCCGATATCAGCAAGGTCCAGGAAGCTTCCCGGCAAAGCGAGGAAGAGGACGATGGCTGTGGTTGTGCAGTAGAGCGTATAGCTCATGCCCGCAATGTGATCGCGCCGATCGACGCCATGCAAGGGCATGGAGACGAGGAAAATCCAAAGGATCAGGGCAAACGGATACTGCAGATCCTTCATCGAAAGTTCGGCGAAGATCGCAAGGACATCCTTCTGTATGAACTCAAGCCAATCCCTCATGGACTCTGACCTCCAGGCATTTGATCGGCTTAAATCCCCCGGGGCTTGAAGGCAGAAAGTGCCGGGCCCTGACCAGGCTCGAGTTCCCCAAAAAACTGTCGATAGGAAATCCTGCTGCAAACTTTGTTTCGCAGCGAAGGGGGGATTTTTATGGCCATTTTCACAAAAATCGGTGGTTTTCGCTGGGTGGGCCTTGTTCTGGGGCTCATGTTTTCCACCGGCGTTTTCGGCTATGAAAATGAAGTCGACCTGACAGCAGCCATTCGAGGCGAGGTGGGTTCGCTGCGCTTTGATGCCTATAACCAGGACAAAGGGCCTATCAAACAGGGTGATCGCTTGGAATTCCGTTTTCCCTATCGCGAGGAAAAGGGAGCGGCCGTGCGGGTGCTGGGCGTGCATCAGGAATGTGGCTGTCTTTCCCAGTCGCTTAAGGCAGGACAGGAGCTTGCCAAAGGCGCCAGCGGTGAGCTCGTCGTCAGGGTGGATACCACTCATTTTATCGGGGACTTTGATAAGGAAGTTGTGATTTTGACCAACGAGGATCGGGAGCGGCCGCATGTTTTTCGCATGCGGGCGACGATTGAACGGCTGATTACCCTCATGCCGCCGGTGGTTCAGATCGAGGACCGGGCGGTGAAAGTCCGGGTGAAGAGCGCTTCCAAGCAAACATTGCATATTGAGAAAGTGGTCTACAACGAGGATACTCTGGAGGTTCAGGCTTACCCTGTCCAAGAGGCATGGGAGCTGGTAGTGCGCTGGAAAGGTGAGACGGTGCCTGCTAATATGAACGAGACGATCGAACTGCTGATGGATGGACCCGTCCGAACGGTCAAGATACCGGTGGTGGGCGCGCGCGGCAAGACTTCGCGCCTGAGTCTCTCAGCACCGCGCTAAGGACAAGCTGATGTATTCTTCGCTTTATGTTGTGACCGGTTTGCTTTTCGTGATCAGTGTTGCCGCTTATGCCTGGTTCTGCACAGAACTTTCCCGCGATATTCGCGCAGGTCGCATCGTGGTGCGGCCTGAGACGGATGCGAAGAAGAAATAACGTTAAACTTTAAAGACGGCTCGCGTTGCATTCGAGATGACGGAATGTGGAGCGCAGGCTCGTGTTGCATTCGAGATGACGGAATGTGGAGCGCAGGCTCGCGTTGCGTGGAGCGTAGGGCGGTTGCGGAAAGCCCCCATCCCCAGCGGGATGAGGGTGGGTCACATTACTTTTTTGGAGCTTCGGTTGCGGGAGCGGCCTGGATTTCAGGCTGGGCTTCGGGAGCAGCTGGAGTGGTGGTTTCCGCTGCTTTGGTTTCCGCTTTGGCTTCGGCTTTTGCCTTCACCTTGCCTTTGGCTTTCGCCTGAGTTTTTCCGTGCTCATGGCCCTTGCCGTGTTCCATCCACATGTGCTTTTCACCGAGCTTCTGGCACTCTTCCTGAGTTTTCGCAGTGGGAACGGCCTTGTCGCCTTCGTAGCAACCTGGAGCGCTGGTCTTGGCCTGACCGGCCAGAGCCATCGAGGCGATCGACCAGATACCTACGGCTGCGGTGCGAGCGAGCTTCTTCGAGACGTTTGACATGGAATCCTCCTTATAAGGCGCGACTTATGTTGCGCTACGAAGGATAGAGCAAGCGTTGGACCAGCGGTGAAGTGGCTGTCGGAAGACTGGACAGAAGGCCTGCAGGAAGCTGATTTCCAACTCCTATTCAGACCTTCTTGATGTTTTCAGAGAATTCTGCCTTGCAGTATGAAGCGTGTCCGAAAGGAAACGATGCTAAACAAGACGACCCACTAATGCTGTTTTATTGGCATCAATGATTTCAACGTTGAAGATTTTGCCAACCAGGTCGCGTTCCGCTGGAATCTTTACCAGACGGAACTGCTCGGTGCGCGCGTAGTAGACATTGTCTTCCTTGCGGCTCTTGTAGTGGCAGAGGACTTCACGCGTACGGCCGATTTCTGCAAGGTTCATCTCAAGCGTGATGCGATCCTGAAGTTCGTTCAAAGCCGCCAGACGCCGTGACATCACGTCCTCGGGAACCTGCTCACGGAAGCGAGCGGCTGCTGTGCCTTTACGCGGCGAATATTTGAAGGCGAAGATGAACGAAAAGCGCACGGCCTCCACGAGCTTCAAGGTGTCCTCGAACTGCTCGTCTGTTTCCCCAGGGAAACCCACGATCAAATCAGTGGAAAGAGCCATCTCGGGATCCACAGCGCGCAGCCAGCGCACGCGTTCCCAGTATTCAGCCACAGTCACCTTGCGCTTCATGCGCTCCAGGACTTCATCATTGCCCGACTGCACCGGCAGGTGAATGTAGCGGCCCATCTTCGGGTAGGTCCGGAAAAGCTCAGCCAGGGGTTTGGTGAAGTCGTGCGGATTACTCGTCGTAAAACGGAGACGGTCAAGACCGGGCAACTGAACCACCTCTTCCAGGAGGTTCACAAAGGGTCCATTTTCGGTCTCAGCGAGTTTTCCGTCGCGGACCAGATCATGGCCGTAGCTATTCACGTTCTGCCCCAGAAGGGTAATTTCACGCGCGCCATCGGCTAATAGAGTTTTCACCTCGGCAACGATCTCGGCTGCGGGACGCGAAATCTCGCGACCGCGGGTGAAGGGTACAACGCAGAAGGTGCAGAAGTTATCGCAGCCCTGAGCGATGTTCACAAAGCGGGTGATTTCCGCTTTGCCGGTGACCGTGGGTTTGACCGTGGTCGACGCTTCCACGGGAGCATGCGGATGGTCTTCACCGCGGCCTTTTTTAAAGCCCAAAGCCGACACAGTTTTGGACGTTTCCTCGTGCCTTGTGAGGAGCTCCGGCAACTGATCGATCTTCCCCGGGCCCAGGAGAATGTCGATATTGGTGGCTTTCTCCAAGAGCTTTTCGCCTTCGGCCTGCGCCACGCAACCCGCCACAGCGATCTTCATCTGAGGGTTATGTTCCGCGACCTGACGCAAAGCGCCCAGGCGGCTCAAAACTTTGTGCGTGGCTTTTTCCCGAATATGACAGGTATTGAGCAAAACAAGGTCGGCTTGCTCGACCTGATCCGTCGTCTCATAGTTTTGCGACTGCAGCATGCTCAGCATGGTCTCGCTATCCGCGACATTCATCTGACAGCCCCAGGTTTCTACAAAAACCTTTTTCTTGCTCATAACCTGTCCTTCATATCCAGCTTATTTGCGGTTTTTCTTGCGCGCGTCTTTCGCGGCCTTCCGCATCTTCTTTTGTTTATCGCGATCAAATGCAGGTTTGGGCTTGCTGCCGGCGTCGCCGAACATGCCGCCCATATCCCCAAGCCCACCCAGGCCGCCGGGCATCTGGCCCATCTGCGAAGCGGCCTTGCGCATGCTGTTCATCTGGTTGAGCGTGCCCATACCGGGGATCTTTCCCAGCAGGCCGCCCATGTTCTTGCCGAGCATGCCCATCATCTTCCGCATGGCGGTGAAGCGCTTGTGCAGCTCCTCGACTTCCTTCACAGGACGGCCGGAACCTTTGGCGATACGGGACATGCGCGGACGGTCGAGGTTGTCCTGACCAATGCGTTCGCGCTTGGTCATCGAATCGATCATCGCCTTGACCTTGGTCAGCTCGCGATCGTCGATGTTCGCGCCCTTGGGTATCATGTCCTGCATCGGCATCTTGGCGATCAGATCCTTGAGCGATCCCATCTTTTGGATCATCTCGATCTGCTTATAAAAGTCGATATAGCTGAACTGACCCTGGAGCAGCTTCATGGCCTGCGCTTCCTGGTCGTCTTCCGCCACTTTCTGGAAATCCTGCATCAGGCCGACGATATCACCGAGGCCCAGGATGCGGCTCGCGAGGCCTTCGGGACGGAACTCTTCGAGCCGGTCCAGATCTTCGCCCATACCCAGGAATTTAATGGGCTTGCCAGTCACTTCCTTGATGCTGAGCGCCGCACCACCGCGGGCATCGCCATCAAGCTTGGTCATGATCACGCCGCTCAAACTCAGGCGTTCATCAAAGGACTTGGCGGTCGTCACAGCGTCCTGGCCCATCATCGCATCGCAGACGAGCAGGACGTTGTCAGGCTTCGTGGCGCTCTGAATATCCGCCAGCTCCTGCATCAAAGCGGAGTCAATCGTCAAACGACCGGCGGTATCGAAAAGGACGACATCGCAGCCAAGGTCGAAGGCTTTCTGCATCGCTTCCTTACAGATGGTGACGGGATCGGCACCTTCCTTATGGAACACGGGGACGCCGATGCGTTCACCCAGGACTTTAAGCTGCTGGACGGCGGCGGGACGATAGATGTCGGCCGCGACCAGAAGCGGTTTCTTTTTCTGTTTGGTCACAAGATACTTGGCGAGCTTGCCCGTGCTGGTCGTTTTACCAGAACCCTGCAGACCCACCATCATGATGATAGTCGGGCGGTTCACAGCCATCGTCAGCTCGGCGTTCACCGGGCCCATGAGCTGCTCCAGCTCCTCTTTACAGATCATCACGAAGTGATCGGCTGGTGAGACGGCCATGCGGCTGTCGCCTTTGCCCGCACGCAGCGCTACTTCCTGGCCCAAGGCTTTTTCCTGGACGCGTTGCAGGAAGTTTTTGGTCACCGAATATTCAACGTCGGCTTCGAGCAAACTCTTCCGAATCGCGTCGATCGCTTCTTTCACATTCGATTCGTTCAGAACGGCTTTGCCTTTAAGCTTCAGTTTGGCTTCTTTAAAGCCTTCGCTGAGAACATCAAGCATATTTGGATCACCTCGACAGCAAGAGGATGGGGAAAGCGGAGCCCTAAGCAAGCTTCCCGTATAGCCTATTTTCCATAAGCTCGTCAAAATAGAAATAGGCTGAGGCCGGCGTCTTAGCGGGTTTTGACCGGGTTTCGGAGCCCCATTTTTACGAAATTTCGGCGAAAAATCTTTTGTATGTCAATATGACAATGCGAGACTTCGCAGAACACCCTTTTCGATTAATCGGCAGGTGTCCAGTTCGATTTTCCGTGCATCGCTGCTGCGGTAAGCCCCGAAGCCTTGTCCGCCATGGCTTGCCGGTGCATAGCAAGAGCCTTCGCAGGATCACGCGTGCGTCGGGCGCATCCCGATTTTTCACGCAGTGATTCCCGATATTTTTCGCTGAATGATACTTCAGCAGTTGAAAAGAATTTTAAGGACAATTAAAAAGAATTCTGCGAAAATCTTTATCCTCAGTTTGGTTTTTTCCTCTAAAACCCTTATTTTTAAGTAAGATTTGGCAATCAACATTGCTTCAGCACCGGAAGTGATAAATCATCGCGGCAGCATTGCTTTGTTCATGATGATCAAACCCTGGCTGAGACGGTTCCTGTGAACCTGAGTGACTCAGCCGCTTCTCCGGTGGATCTTCAACGATCAAACAAATGAAACGAAGATCTAAGCGACCAAGCTCCATCCAAGGCAGCGGCCCTTGCGTAAAGAGTTATCAGCAGATTTCCAGGAAAGGAAGAGCGTATGGTAACAAATAACAAAAGCCAAGGAATGGTTCACGAACCAAAAACGCATGCACCTCTTGCTGATGGAACCCAACATAATCCCAAGATCCTCCTGATCGACGATGATCCCGTTTTCATCGCCGTCATGAAGCGTTGGGCCATGATGGAAAAAGTTCAGCTGGAGTCTTATGTGAGCCTCGACGAGATGGGCTTCATCGGACTCTTCTCGAATTACGATGTCGCCATACTCGACTATGATCTGGGCTACACCACAGGCATCGAAATTGCACGCTGCACGGATGCGCTCTTGCATCACATGCCGATTGTGATCGTAAGCGCGAAAGATCGAAGCCAGGAGTGTGCGGATGCCCCGACGTGTGTGAAAGCGGTTCTGCAAAAATCGAAAGGCTATAGCCATATCCTCAATGTGGCCACGAATCTATGTCGCTCGAATTCGGAAAACCGATTGCGCGAATTGCGTCGTATGGTCAATTAAAACAGTGTTTTCTTTGAGGATTGGACAGAGAGATAGGATGCAAACGTCCGTCGCAGCCGCGAGGCGCGGCCGAGTCTGCAGCCCGCCAGCTCGGGAACACATCATTCTCCTGGACAACTTCATCAAGCAGGGGAGTGAAAGACTGTGAAAACGTCAGCCGATCATGCGGTTAGCCAGGAAGTGGCCGAGGAGCGCAAGCACGCCGAGTCCATGATTCTTGTGCTCGTATGGTTGCTTTTGGAATTCGGACAGCAGCAAAGTGGACCGACCATGCCCCTTTGGAAGGGATCCTTTACCTTCTTCCTGGCCTGGCTGTTCCTGACCACCCGTTCCACATCCGTCCTTCGTTGGCTTGGGTTGCCTATTGTTTCGTTCCTGGTGTGGTTTCCAACATCCATCAGCAGCGCTTTGATCCAGGCCACAGTGCTGGGGGGACTCTTCCTGCTCTTCAGCCGCTGGCATGGTCGCGATTGGAAGCTCAATACCCGCAGCATTATGAAGGCCCTGGGCCTGACCCTGCTCCTGAGCGTTTTGCGCGTGGGTTTGAATCAGATCCTTCTGCTCGAATATCCGCTCGTGACTTCGGATGTATCTCATCTCTTGTGGAACGGACTGCCAGCTGTGGTATTGCACGCCACGGATCTCTTGGCCACGATCCCGTTTTATATCATGTGTCTGATTCCCCTTCTGCTCGTGCCGTTTCATGCTGATCAGGAAAAAGTCGCGGATGGCCCTGTGCGCGCAGTCTTTTCCTGGAAAGGCGCTGCTCTCGGCGGCATGGTCCTGGTTTTTTGGGGCCTTAAGCTGGCTCACCAGCCAATTCCATTTTCTTCACCCTGGCTGTGGATCGTCGGGCTCCTTTTGGCGAGTTGGGCGGGCATGCGCGGTGTGGTGACCGCAATCTATGGCGCTTACATCATGAACTTCGTGGAATTCCGCGATGCCCAGGACCTTTACAACCGGGTCTGGCAACTCATGGGCCTTGCGGCTCTGACGACAGGCTTCGCGCAGCTCTCGCTGCGGGAAAAGATAAGGATCAAAAACGAGAACACCCAGCTCGAAAATCAGCGCAAGAATCTGCAGGAAAAACTTTTCGCCGAAGAGCGGCAGCATCAGATGCTGAAAGCGCGCGTGGATTCGAGTCAAAGATTGGTGCTGCGTTCGATTCAGGAGCTGCACGCGCACCTTACGCCGGTCGTGCTTTCATCCAAGCTCCTCAGCCAGCAGGAGAACGCCGAGACGGAAGGCATCGTGCGCATTCTGCAAAGCTCGGCGGACAAGCAGATGCAGGTGCTGCAAAGCCTTCAGGATGCGATTCAGATGCCGGGTCAGGGCATGCAGGGGCCGGCCGAAAGAGTCGTTCTGGAAAATCTTTTCAATCAGCTGCTACCGAATATTTCCGAGGTGGCTGCAGCCCGTTCTGTAACGGTGACACTCGGCAATATCGCGTCCCAGGTCGCGGTGCAGAGCTGGCCTTTCGCGCTGCAGGAATCCATGGAGCATCTTCTGCGGCATCTGATTCTTTTTGGTGACCCTGAATCCCAGATCCTGATTCGGGTTTACGCACAGCCGCAAAAAGTTCATCTGCAGTTCCGTCATTCCAATTACACCAACCGCCAGGGGGTCCTTGCTGGATTGGTGGATGGGAATTTGATGTCGAAGGAAGCTCTGGCTTTGGCGGTGAACTTTGATGTCGGTCTTTATACGGCCTGCCGCCTTCTCGAGAGCATGGGCGGTCAGCTGTCCATTTTTGAAAAAGCCGCCCAGCATCATCTGACCTTTGCCATTCAGCTGCCGGCCGCACAGGAAGAGGACGTGATGGTCGAGGCCGCGGCTCCTGCCCCAGCGCCGGTGCCGGACGAGGTGGAAGTCGAAGAGGAACTGCCCAAGCCGCAGCTGGTGGCGATCGACGGACGTCTGCCGCCGCGTCGCCTGCTTTTGGTTGAAGATGATAAGATGACCCAGGAACTCCTGCAGTCGATATTGAAAAATACCGGCATCGAGGTCAGGTCGCACGGCAATGCGCAGGAAGCCTATGAATCCTTCTGCAGCTTCCGGCCCGATGTCGTGATCGCCGATCTTGGGCTGCCGGATTCCAACGGTTTTGAGCTGATGAAGCGCCTGCGCAGCGTGGCGAAGTATGATTTCTATGCCATCGCCTTTTCCGCGAACAACCACCGCAACGTGCTCAAAACCGCTCTATCTGCAGGCTTTGATTCCTTCCTGCCGAAGCCTTTGGCCATCCATGACCTTTGCCGGGCTCTCAGGATCGCGTGAGCCTGTTCACATGCCGTTCGGAAAAGTTTTGTGATCAATGACTCCGCTCGATCGAATCTCCTTCATGCACTTGCCGTAAGCCTGAAGGAGATTCAGGCAATAATCGAGGCGCAGGCGCAGATATTTATCATCCTCGCTCGCGGGCGTTTCGCCATTGAACATCTTCTCGACATCACGAATGATGAAATGCTCCGGCAGATAAAGCAGGCGCGTGTTTTTATAGGATGAAATGCGGAGTTCATTCACGGGATAGGCGCCGCCGCGCGAGCTGCTGACCGCGACGATCAGGGCCGGTTTGTGACCGAGCTCCTGATGCGAGCAGAGCAAAAAGAAGTTTTTCACGGCCGGGGGAACCATGCCGCTCCATTCGGGAACGACGAAGACAAAGGCATCGCTGCTCTGCAGTTCGGCTTTGATGGGATTCCAGATTTTCCAAGTGGGGGCATCCTCCCAGATGCTTTCATCCCACAGCGGCAAGGGATTATTTTCCAGGCTCAGATAATAGGTCGACACTCCCGCCTTGGCTCGCAGGTTCGCATCAATAAAACGCGCGATCTTTCCACTTTGGGATTGCTTGCGGGAACTGCCGTTGAGGATGGTAATTTTCAAGGGTTGGTCCTCCTGGGGGGTAAAGTCGGTTTTGCGCCGACTATAAACCCTCTTCCGGGGGGATTACCAACTCTTTATGATCAAATGGGGGCGGGCGCTTTTCCAGCTGATTTGACCCGAAGAGACGGGAGCCACTTCCTCGGGGGAAACGAGTTCCTCGGGGAAAGGACCGTTATACTGGATCACGCTGTATTGGTAGTCACCAGTTGGCAGACGGAGTTTCTTGGACTGGCCATTGGAGATTTGAAATTCCATCTCGCTGGCCACGCTGGAGCGCACGTAAATGTTTGCATCCCGGTAGGCATTCACAAGTCCGGGAGACGCGGCGCAGGTTGAGCTGCCCTTGCTCTGCACCATTTCCAGTTCCATCGCGATCAGCTGGCTTTCCGTCTGTTCCGAGAAGAGCGGATGCCAGACGCAAGGCAAGGACGAGTTGGGCTGGTCGGCAGAGGAGATGTAAGGAGTTTCGATCGGCTGCAGCGTGACGAGGTAACCCTTGGCCATGCTTTGATCGCGAGGAATGCTGAGGGTGAAGAGACCCACGAGGCTCGCATCTTCGATACGGTGCGAGAGAGCCTGGATTTCCTGAGCGGCTTCCTGAATGGCGACCAGAGCCGCATCGCGATCCCGATTCTTGCCCTGGCAGACTTTGTCCTGCCAGAGTTTGGAACGGAAGCTGAGAGGCAGTTCATTGGGCAGGGAGAAACGCATGATCCGGCAAACCTTGTCGAGTTCCGTGCGTTTTTCCGGGCGTTCGAAAGCCTCGAGCAGCTGCGTGGTCAAAGTCAGACGACGGATCAGAAGATAAGGCTGATGATTCCACTTCGTCGTCATGTTGCGTTTGATTGTTTCGAGCGAAGCGAAAATTTCCGCATCCGAAGGCCGTGGGAGTTGGCAAACGAGGCCTTTTTCCTCGGTCCATTCGAAGTTGCAGTCCGGGGCCAGAAGCTTCAGAGGCTGCAGGATTTCGCGCGCGCCCGGGGATTCCCGACCGAAGGTGATCGAGGATTCCTCGTGATGCTCACAGAGGAGCGCCGAAGCGAGTTCATTCGGCAGATGATCGTATTTCAGGGTATAGCGCTGCGGATGAACCTTGATATCAAGCTCATTGCCCTTCTTGTTCACAAGCTTCGTGTAGTCGATATCAAAGCGGTGCTGACCGAGGACCGACGTCATGAAAATGGACCACTGCTGCGGGAAACCATTCTCGCAACTTTCACGGTCGTATTCACCGATATAGACGTTGGCATTCGTCGAGGATTTCAAATAGATCTTCACGCTTGAGCTGAAGTTGGTCTTCTGCTCAGGCGAAGCATTTCCATTGGCATTGGGTTGCGGATCCAAAAGGTACTGGCAGCCCCAGAGAAGGGCGAAGAGGCCACCGAGTCCAGCGGTAAAGCGCATCCGTGATCGAGAGCGACGGCTCATACGACTCCATATCTGATTTCAAGGTCGCAATTAGAATGTGGAAACTTTCTGTACAGCCAGATCCACAGCTTCATTGAACCCGCCGAGAGAAGGATTCGAGGATTCCACAGACCATGACAGAGGCTGACACAGCTGCAAAACCTTGCGGGATACCACGTAACCTTCTTCATTCTCGGTGATCAGGTGAATATCCTTTGGACCAAATTTTCGACTGGTCTGATTTTTCGCCCAAAGGTAGAGCGAGGGGCTGGTGACGAATTCCCGGCTCAGACGAACAGTTTCAAAGCTGGCTTTGGCGGCCAAAGGAAAGCCGTCCTGCGCAAACTTATCAATACCTTCAATATTATCAAAGGGGCCGTAATCCACCCCGTCGATTTCAACATAAGTCGTGAGCACGGGCGGCTTGAGGGCTGCCTTGATGGAATTCACTCCCAGCAAGACAAAAAGACTCAACGCGCTCATACCTACGGCTGCTCGTTTCAGCAGTGTTGCCCTGCGGTCCATTGGACTCCCAGTACCATAAGATCTGAATTGATGGATTCACTAACAGCATAGCATAGCAACCTGGGTTTTACCTCCCATGTGACGCATTTTTTTGGAAATAAAATCCAAAACTGCGCTTAAGGTAAAACCAAAGCCCGCGAACAGGATTTTCCAAGGCAATCGCTATATCTGACAGGCAATCGCATCAATCTCGACACCGACTCCGCGGGGGAGTTTGGCGACCTGGACTGTTGCTCGTGCCGGATAGGGCTTGCTTAGGTAACTTGCGTATACCTCGTTTACTTTGGCGAAATTTTCCAAATTCTGCAAATAAATTGTCGTGCGGATAACTCCCGACCAACCACTTCCCGCCGCCTGCAGAACCGCCTGGAGATTTTTCATCACCTGGTGGGTTTGCTCTTCGATGGATCCGTCCAGGATTTCACCCGTGCTTGGATTGAGCGGAATCTGTCCCGAGCAGTACACAAGCCCGCCGTGTATGACGGCCTGTGAATATGGTCCTATCGCCGCTGGGGCGTCCTTGGTTTCAACATTCTTGAGAGTCATCACGCCATCCCCTTGTCAGTGGTGCGCTTGCATGTGTTCGTCGTAAACGCTCTGCAGGTCCTGCAGAACATTCGCCGGTATGTCGGGCGATCGAGACGCCTTGCTGATCAGCGTTGCCGCCTCAGCTTCCTTGTTCATGGCCAGAAACGCCTGGGCCGCATGCGCATAGAGCTTCCAGTGAACTTTCTTCTTCTCGATGTGCTCAATGCGGTAGACCAGTTGCGGGATCTTTTCGAATTGCTGTGCTAACCCAAGCGCTGCGGTGTACTCAATTAAGAAATCGTCATCGCGAGCGCCGGCGTTGAAAGCCTCTTCCAAAAGCTCCGCCTTGAGCAGACGATCCGTGGGATCGATGATCTCGGCCGCCAAAGACAGACCAGCAAAGGAGTTCGTCTCCATCGCTTTCGAGCGAAGCCGCTCACCAGCGCTTGCTCTATCCTCATGAAGATAGATCGATGCGGCCAATTCCCAAAGCCGGAAATTGTTGGGATCAATACCCAGGCCGCTATCGATCAATTCGAGAGCTTCACTGTCGCGTTCTTGCGAAAAGGCGATGCTCGCCAGGTTCACGTAGGGAGCCAGTTCCTGAGGCACAAGGGCCTTGGCCTGGTTCATCACGACCGCGCCTTCATCGAGTTCACCGATCATCATGAGCGAAGAACCCAGGGCGAGGCACGCGCGGAAATCGGTGTCGATCGCGAACCCGGGCGCGTGTTCGGTCAAGGCAACAACGACCTGGGGCAAACCCATGGAGGTCAGCTCTTCCATAAGATCGACAAAGAGGTCCTGATTGGCGACAGGTTTCTCGCGCACGACCTGCATGAGAAAATCCTGAAAAGCCGCCATGGTTCTTTCATCTGGCCGTGGTGAGCGATCGCCCGTGTATTCCTCATCACTGACGCCCAGGTAGGAGCGCAGTTGAGGGCCCATAGGATAATGATTCCAAAGTTCAAGACGAGCGTCGCTCATCGCTTTACTCCAAAGTTAGCTTTTGCACGCGAATGTGCAGATTGCGCAATTCATCGGCTGTGACTTCGCTTGGTGCTTCGGTCATCAGGTCCGTGGCTTTGTTGGTTTTTGGGAACGGAATGACGTCGCGAATGGAATCCGAGCCGGTCAAGAGCATGACCAGTCGATCCAGGCCGAAAGCCATACCACCATGGGGTGGAGCGCCGTACCGCAGAGCTTCCAGGAGGAAGCCGAATTTGGCCTGAGCTTCTTCCGGCGTCAAGCCCAGCAGAGCGAAAATCTTCGCCTGCAGCTCTTGATTGTGAATCCGGATGGAGCCACCTGCGACTTCGTTGCCGTTCAGCACAAGGTCATAGGCTTTGGCCTTCACCTTCTCGGGCGCGGTTTCCAGAAGATGGAGGTCTTCGTCGCGCGGCGAGGTAAAGGGATGGTGACAGGCGATCAGTCGACCGCTCTCAGGATCGCGTTCGAAGGATGGGAAGTCGAGCACCCACAGGAAGTTGAACTGCTTCGGGTTATACAGTTTCAAACGCTTGCCCAGCTCAAGGCGCAAAGCCGAGAGCGCGGCCTTGGTCGTCCGGTAGTCACCGGCTGCGATCAGAATCAAGTCCTGTGCGGTTGCGCCGAGCTGCTTATTGATGCTGTCGACGACATCATCACCCAGGAATTTGGCGATCGGCGACTGCCAGCTTTCCTGACCCTTGCCGTCCTTCACCTTGGCCCAGGCCAATCCACCCGAGCCGTATTGTTTGACGAGTTCCTGGAGTTCATCGAGGTCTTTACGGCTGAATGTTTCCGCCTGGCCTTTGAGATGCAAGGCGTTGACGATGCCGCCCGTGCTGACCGCATTGATGAAGACTTTGAATTCCGTTTTCTGAACCAGAGGGGTCAGGTTTTGGAGTTTCAATTCAAAACGCGTGTCGGGTTTGTCGTTACCATAGAATTCCATGGCGTCGTCATAGGCCATGCGCGGCAGGGGAGTCGGCACTTTCACGCCGGACGCTTTTTCCCAGGCGCGGCTGATGACGCGTTCCATCGTATTCAGGACCTGCTCACGATCGACGAAGGACATCTCAAGGTCGACCTGGGAGAACTCAGGCTGACGGTCCGCACGCAAGTCTTCATCGCGGAAGCATTTGACGACCTGGTAGTAGCGGTCGAAGCCCGAGATCATCAGCACCTGCTTGAAGAGCTGAGGACTTTGCGGCAAGGCATAAAATTTTCCGGCATGAACGCGCGACGGTACAAGGAACTCGCGTGCGCCCTCCGGCGTGGATTTGTAGAGGTATGGGGTTTCGATATCGAGGAAGTTTTCATCCTCGAGCGCGCGGCGCATTTCACGCACGAATTGAATGCGGGTCAGGATGTTGTGCTTCAGAGTCGGACGGCGCAAATCCAGATAGCGGTGCTTGAGGCGCAGCGTTTCACTGGCTTCCGTCAGGTCCTGGATCTGGAAGGGCAGAGGTTCGCTCGGGTTCAGAAGCTTGGCTTCGTCGACCAGAACTTCGATCGCACCGGTGGCGACTTTTTGATTGATCATGCCTTCGGGGCGCTTGTTCACCACGCCTTTGACGGCGAGCACGAATTCATTGCGCAGCTTTTCGCCGACGTCCAATATTTTGCTGGTACGGGCGGGATCAAGCACAACCTGGGTGATGCCGAAGCGATCGCGCAAATCGATGAAGATAAGATTACCGTGATCGCGGCGGGTCTGCACCCAGCCCATCAGGGTCACTGTTTGTCCATGGTGCTGCGCTGTTAATTCACCGAGATTATGGCTGCGATGCCAACCGTCCAATTGTGTGCTCATGGTCCACTCTCAATGCTTTAGGGGGAGTCAATTCGGCTTGCGGTGGGTGAGGCGCCCGAAGACCTTCACAGCCCATGGCGGCGAAGACTTCCAAAGCCAAATAAAGTGCTAATGTAGCATCGGCTGCCGCGGTCCACCATAAGATAAAGAAAAGTTGAAGGGGTCCGTGTCCTCAGAGTTTGAGTCTGGGTATGGGAAAGAAAACAAGTTGGTTGGGTCGGCAACTGGCCGGGAACGGGTCCCGGCGCTTTATCAGCCAAAACGGCCGACGATGTAATCGCGAGTCAGCTTTTCTTCGGGGTTCGAGAAGATCTTCGAGGTCCCGTCAAATTCGATGAGGTCACCGTTGTACATGAAGGCCGTGTATTCGGAGACGCGGGCGGCCTGCTGCATGTTATGGGTTACGATGACGATGGTGTAATTCTTTTTGAGTTCGTGGATCAGGTCCTCGATCGCGAGCGTGGACGCGGGGTCGAGGGCGGAGCAGGGTTCGTCCATCAGGATGACTTCGGGATCCATGGCGATGGCGCGGGCGATGCAAAGGCGCTGCTGCTGGCCGCCGGAAAGGGCGAGGCCACTGTCATTCAGCTTGTCTTTGACTTCATCCCAAAGCGCCGCCTTGCGCAGACAGGATTCGACGAGTTCATCCAGATTCCCCTGGTAGCCGTTGATTTGCGGACCCCAGGTGATGTTTTTGGCGATCGAGCTGGTGAAGGGGTTGGGCTTTTGAAAGACCATGCCCACACGACGACGGAATTCGGTGACTTCCATCTGGGATTTATAGATGTCCGTGCCCTCGAAAAGGACTTCGCCTTCATGACGGAAGATATCAATAAAGTCATTCATGCGGTTGAACGTCCGGAGCAGCGTGCTCTTGCCGCAACCCGACGGACCGATCAAGGCCGTGACTGTTCTTTTTGGAACTTTGACGCTGACGTTGCGAACGACCTTTTTCTGGCCGTAATAAACGTTCAAATTCCTGGTTTCCAGAATCGGACTGCCGAAGCTCATTTCTTGGCTCCCCACTTGGAACGAATGAAGATGGCTGCTGAGTTGCAAATCAGCAGGAAGATCAAAAGAACGATGATGCCAGCAGCGGCCAGTTCATGGAACGCCTGCTGCGGACGCGAGGTCCAGTTGTAGATCTGAATGGGCAGCGCAGTGAAACCATCAAACAGTCCTGAGGGAACGAAAGCCACATATGTCAAAGCTCCCAGAAGAATCAAAGGAGCGGCTTCACCCATGGCCCGCGCCATCGCCAGAATCACGCCGGTCGCGATTCCCGGAACGGCCGCAGGAAGAACATGATCACGAACGGTTTGCCAGCGGGTCGCACCCAGGGCAAAGGCCGCCATGCGAATGGAATCCGGCACGCTTTTCAAAGCCTCGCGCGAAGCGATGATAATGACCGGCATCACCAAAAGGCTCATGGTCAAGGCGCCGGCCAATACCGAGCGACCGAGGGCCATGAAGCGAACAAAGACGCCCAGACCCAGCATGCCGTAGATAATCGACGGAACGCCGGCCAGTGTTGCAATGGAAAGTTCAATGACCTGGCTCATGCGATTCTTGTTGGCCAGCTCCTGCAGATAAACCGCAGCACCGACTCCAAAGAGAACCGAGAAGAAGAGGGTGAGAGCGCCAAGCCACATGCTGCCGGCGATCGCGGATTTTATCCCGGCTTTGGACGCAAAACGCGAAGGAAAGCTGGTAAGAAAATCCCAGCTCAAACTCCCGGCTCCATCTCTCGTCACACTGGCAATCAGATAAACCAGGACGAGCAAAGCCATGATGGTGGCCACAAGGATCGTTGTTGTGAAAATACGTTCCTTCAGGCGTCGTCGTTCGGTATTAACCTTAAAGACGCTGCGATTCTCCCGATCGGGCATGAGGCCTTCCTGTCCAGGAATAACTTTATTTTTGACGCCGCCCATAGCGCTTGGCATCTCGGTCATTCATACTTCCTTGCGTAGCGTTTGACAATGAATTGCGACAAAAGATTCATGGCCAGTGTCATCAAAAAGAGGACAAGACCGACAGCAAAGATGGACTGATATTCAAGGGAACCATGGGCCACATCGCCAAGACTCACCTGCGCGATATAGGCCGTCATGGCCTGCACGCCTTCAAAGGGGTTCAAGGTCATATTAGGTGTACCGCCGGCAGCCAGCGTTACGGCCATGGTTTCGCCAATGGCGCGGGAGAAGGCCAGAATAAAGGAGGCAAGGATACCGCTCAAGGCTGAGGGAACAACGATGCTGATGATCACTTCGGATTTACGTGCGCCCAGAGCGTAGGCTCCGTCTTTAACCGTCTTTGGGACAGCGCGAAGGGAGTCATCACAAATCGAGGCAATGGTCGGAAGGACCATGATGGCAATCACGATCGAGGCGCTGGCCGCGTTGAAGACTTCGACGTCGTCGAAAAGGGCCTGCAGCAGCGGAGTGATCTGAGTGATCGCGAAATAACCGTAGACCACAGAGGGGATGCCGGCGAGGATTTCCAGCACCGGCTTCAGAATCTTCTGCCACCAACCCTGAGCATACTGCGAGGTGTAGATCGCAATGCCAAGGCCGATGGGCAGCGCAAAAATCAAGGCCCCGAAAGCGATCAGCATGGTGCCGCTGATCAGGGGCAAAACCCCGAAACTCCGCGGCTCGAAGAGTGGGGCCCACTCGGTCGAGCCGAAGAATTCAAACAGGGAAATGTGACTGAAGAACTGGACCGACTCTTCCATCAGAATGAAAATGATGCCAAGAGTCGTCAGAATCGATATCGATGCGCAGACGAGCAGCGCTTTGACGACGAGTTTTTCACGAAATTTCTGAAAGTTACTAACCTTGGCCCATGGGCGACTCGTCACGCTGCTCTCCTCGCGATGGAATTAGTGGGTCTGCTTTGCGGGACCGCCAGTCGCGGCTTCGAACTTCTTCAAAGTGTCGGTATAGACAGCTTCTTTCAAAGGCACATAACCCACTTCCTTGGAAAGGGTCGCCGCGTTTTTCAGAAGGAAGCTGACGAAGGCCTTCACTTCAGGGCGCTGCTGAGCGGCCTTGTTATTCACATAGACCACAAGAGGACGGGACAGGGGATAGCTGCCGTCTTCGATGGTCTTGGGGCTGGGCACGACAGCGGTTTTGTCTTTGGCCAGAGCCAGGACATTCATCGCCTTCTGGTTTTCTTCGTAGTAAGCAAAGCCGAAATAGGCCATGGCATACTTGTCTTTGGTTACGCCGGTGACGAGAACGTTGTCGTCTTCGCTCGCCACATAATCATTGCGCGAGAGACGTGCGGTACCCATGACGTGCTCAGTGAAGAAATCGAAGGTCCCCGAATCGGCGCCAGGGCCGTAGAGCTTGATCTTCTCGGCTGGCCAGGCGGGATTGATATCCTTCCAGGTTTGCACCTTGCTGCCGGGCTGCCAGATTTCTTTCAATTGAGCCAGAGTCAGCTGGGTGGCCCATTTGTTGGCTGGGTTCACAACCACGGAAATACCGTCCGATGCGAGCGGCAGTTCCATGTACTCGACCTTGTTGTCCTGAGCTTTCTTGGCTTCTTCAGGCTTCATTTTGCGGGAGGCATTGGCGATATCAATTTCGCCCGTGCTGAATTTTTTAAAGCCGCCGCCTGTTCCGGAAAGACCCACAGTCACGCGAACGTTGGGATAGAGTTTTTGGAATTCTTCTGCAGCAGCCTCCGCAATGGGAAACACCGTGCTCGAACCGTCCAGCTTGACTTCGCCTTTCAGGTTCTTGTCGCCTTTATCCGCGGCAAATCCGTGACAACCCATGGCGAAAACAGCCAAACTTAACATGAGGTTGCGTGCTTTCATGCTTTACTCCCAGATTGGTGAAAATCTTTAACGTGCAGCGACTACATACAAGAGATTTGTAAAATTAAGATAAAGGCACAGAAAAACTGTCTTGATTGTCATCTCAGGCAATCCGGTCAGTTTAATTCCCCCCTTATCTGTAGCTGTGGCAGCATGACAGATGATGTTTAGCGGTTGGCGGTTTTATACCTACAAAGAGTGAAATCATAAAGAGAAAAATGGTGAAAGCACTGACAGCCAGACGCTGGGGGAGGAAAGCCTACAGCTGTGAGCAGGCTTCCGTGGAATTCACGTGGAAACCCGCTAAATTGCTGGCAAACGGACAGTGAACGTGGAGCCGCGTCCAATGTCACTATCGACAGTTATCATGCCTTGGATCTGAATCACGAGATGTTTGACGATAGCGAGGCCCAAGCCTGTTCCGCCTTCATTCCGTGATCGCGCCGTATCGACACGATAAAACCGTTCAAAGATCCGAGGCTGGTCCTGTCGGGCTATGCCGACCCCGTTATCCCTTACAGATAGATCTATGAAGCCTTTCTCGCGACGGAGAACGATCTGAATATGCCCTTTCGAAGGCGTGTAGTTGATGGCGTTTTGCAGAAGGTTCTCAAGGATATGCGACATCGGCTTGCGACTGCCTTTGACGATCAGGTCCTGGTCGTCAATCAGCGTTTCCAGAACGATTTCCTTGCTGTTGACCTTGATCTGCTGCCGGGCGATCGCTTCCTGGACGATAGGGCGCCAGTCGACGTTTTCGAGTTCCACCGCGCCTTCATTGGCCTCGATGGTCGCAAGGCTCAATAGATCGCTCACAAGGCTGATCATGCGTTCGGCATTGTTATTGATGATGCGAAGAAAGCGCATGTTGTTGGCTTTGTCCTCCAGCGCGCCTTCCAAAAGCGTATCGACATAACCCTTGATCGAGGTCAGAGGTGTTTTGAGTTCGTGGGAAATATTGGACGAAAATTCGCGGCGGATCTGCTCCATTTTTTCCCGCCGGCTGATGTTGGCCTGGACCGCGGCGGCCAGGCGATTGATCGCTTCGCCCAGGGTGCCGAGTTCATTATTGGGCAGGCGCCGAATCCGGGCCGCATAGTTGCCAAGACTGATGGCGCCCGCGACCTTGGTCATTTCGGAAACGGGATCCGTGATCCGACGCACGATCACAAGAGCCACGAGGAGTGAGAGCACCATGCCCATGGAGGCGCCGATGCCGATGGCTGAAAAGATATCAGCGACGCGATCTTCGAGGTTCCTGATGGGAACTCCCAGGCGAATGAAAAGCGTGCCCTTGGGGGTATGAACTTTTTTCGCTGTGTAAAGAGTCTGCGAAGCTTTCGTTACGCTGTAGCGCTTCGCAAGGCCCACTTCGTTCCGCGCGGCTTCCTTCACTTCCGGACGATTCCGATGAATCTCGTTGGCCTTCACTTCGCTGACTTCCGATTCCAGCAGGATTTCGCCCGCTTCATCCAAAACAGTGAGCCGGGTCTTGGTTTCCTGGGCCATGTTCACCAGAAGTTTTATGCTCTCCGGTTCACGCCAGGTGGTGCCATCGGCAAAATAGGATTCGAAGAGCACCAGTTTCTCCTGGAGCCCTTCGATCGCGTTCTCTTCGATGAAAGACTGGGTTTTAAGAACGAGGAGATAGCTCACCACGAACGTGGTGAAGCCGATGATCAGACAGAAGGACAAAAAGTTCTTCCAAAAAAACTTGGAGCGGATCATTGCAATTCCCGGAATTTATATCCAAGGCCACGCACGGTCTGAATCAGGTCACGGGATTCGCCGAGCTTTTTCCGGATCGCGCGTACGTGCACATCGATGTTGCGATCGATGAGAACGCCTTCGCCACCTGTCACGGCATCCAGCAGACGATCGCGCGACAGGACGATTCCCGGACGGGCGACGAGCGCTTCGAAAAGACGGAATTCCGCGAGGGTCATGGGCACATGATGACCTGCGACCTTGACCTGAAAGCGGGCCTTGTCCACCTCGACTTCGCCCTGACGCACGACTTCGCCGGGACTGCGCTCGGCGTCCGGAGATTTCTGGGTCCGAAGCCGGGTATAGATGCGGGCGATCAGTTCCTTCACGCCGAAGGGCTTGATCATGTAATCATCGGCACCGACGCCAAGGCCGAAGACGATATCCGTTTCCTCGCCTTTGGCCGTCAGCATGATGATGGGCACGCTGCGCTTTTCAGGGATTTCACGAATTTTTTTGCAAACCTCGATGCCGTTCAGATGAGGCAGCATGAGATCAAGAACGATAATGTCGGTTTTCTTGCTAAGAGCCTTTTCGAGTCCATCCTGACCATCGGAGCAGGTGGTGACATCAAAGCCTTCGCGGGACAGATTGTAATTCAGAAGTTCTCGAATATCCGGATCGTCCTCGATGACAAGAATGTTCTTCATGGATCTTCCTTATGGCTTCTTCTCTCAATGATCTGCGACCCCTGTATAAGGCAAATTCTGCAGAAAAGCAAAGAGTTGCTGCAATGAGTTTAATTTGCGGAAATCATTTATGAAAATTTGTAAAGAAACGGTAAATTAAGGAAGAAAGTCCGATAAAGAGAAGGACTCCGGAAATGCGAGGTCGAGTGGCAGGACATACACGGGGATTTTGAGCGTGTTCAAAAGCTCGGACTGACGCCAAAAATCCTTCTCTGTTGTCAGGATGGCTCCGGCTTTTTTGATGAGGCTTTCCAGCTTTTCCTGCGGGAATCGTTCATGATCACCCACAGTCAGCTGCTCGATAATCGGATAGCGCTGCTGGCGGCAGTGTTCCATAACGCGATCAGGATGGGCGATGCCGAGTGCAAGGATTACCGCGCTGTGCGATGTCCAGGGGCTTTCAGGACCAAGCATTTGCCGAGGTGTCCCGTTGCCAAAGGCGATCGGAATAACAGGTGCTGTCATGTTGTGAAGAATGAAAGGCGCTTTCTGCGCCCGGGCGCGGGTCAGAAATATCAGCTGGGCAAACTTCAAAGTCCGCGGGAATTCACGCAGGCGTCCGGCCGGCAGACAGCGGCCGTTGTGCAAGGGCTTTTCCGCATCGAGGAGCACGATATCGAGCTGACGCTTGAGCTTGAGATGCTGAAAGCCATCATCCAAAATCCAATGCGTGGGCGCAGGGTGTTTGGCCAAATAACGCTGGGCCGCAGCCCAACGCCGGGCTCCGATAATCACCGGGACCTGGCCGAGTCGTCTGGCCTGCATGGTGGCTTCATCGGCGTGAAAGGCTTTTCCGGATGCGGGCGGCATAAGAATGTCCGCACCCTGAAGCACAGCCGATTCTTCGGCATCAAGACCGCTGCGGTAACCACGGGTAAGAATCGCCGGTCGCGCTCCTGTCTTGAGAAGATGTGTGGCCACGGCCATGACCACCGGACTTTTCCCCGTGCCACCGGCCTCAAGATTCCCCACGGAAATCACAAAGCCGGGCAGCTGATGCGAGCGCAGCACGTTCTTTTGATAAAGAAAGCGCCGCAGCCGCATGACGCCACCATAAAGACAGCCGAGAGGAGCAAGGAGTACACTCACGCGAGCAGCTCCTGGTCCTCGGATTGGCTCCAGGCGGCAATGCTCATTTCACTGACGAAGCGCCGCTCCCGATCAAAACGTTTTTTATCGCGGCGGAACGGTAATTTCAGGGTTTTCTGACGGTTGACCTGTTCCGAGCGCCAGATGATGGTCCAGGTTCCATCGTCCTGAACGGGCAGGATTTCAAGGATCAACTCACCCGGTCCTGGACGCAGCGGCGCGTTTTCCGGTTCAGGCTGAGCACAGGGAAATTGTTCGTGGCTTTCCAGACGAATGCTGCTGTTCCCGATTTTCCTCCAGGCCTGGCCCAGACGATCGGCGAAGGCTCCCGAGGAACCGGAGTCCTTCACAATGATGTGCGAGAACGCATGAAAGCGCGCCAGGAGACGATCTATGCTGTCTTCATCATCACGGCCGATGAGCCAGGGGCTCAGGGCTGCATTCAGTTTATCGAGCCAGGGCTGATTCTTAACGAGTTCGCTTTCCCGGCACCAGATTTTCACTTCGATATAAGGCGCGTGCGGCCTGTACCCTGATACCATCGTCGATCCTGCGATGGCGGCCTCGACGATTTCGCCCACGGCCGATTCGCTTTTGCCGATCAGATGCCAGCGGAACAGACGGAAAGCATCGCTGTCGCGACCGAGCTCCAGGAGCTGTCTTTCAATGCTGCTCTTCCAGATGGCTTTGATTTCCTCGGGCGGACCGGGAAGGATCCAGACCTGGAGGTCCTTTCTTTGCAGATAAAAAGCGTCGGCTGTGCCCGCGGGATTATCAAGGACACGCGACTGGCTGGGAAAATAGCACTGCTGCTTATTGGATTCGGGCGGTGTAATGCCGAGCATCTGAAAGCGCTGGATAATTTTTTCCCAGCTGCCGGATTGGAATTCCAGAGTATCCCCCCACCAGCGGCTGACCACCTGCCGGGTGATATCATCGGTCGTCGGACCCAGTCCGCCGGTGATAAAAAGCAGCCGCGTGCGGGCGGCTGCCAAATTCAAGGCGTCGGTCATTTCCCGTTCATCATCGGGGACTGCCAAATGCCAGACGGGGTTCATCTTCAGATTGACGAGCTGATCGGCGATCCAGGCGGCATTGCTGTTCACGATCTGCCCGGTGCTGACTTCGGTGCCGATGGTGAGAATACTGGCGCGTAATGGTTCCATATTATTCTCCGTCCCCAGGGGAATGACAAAAGCTCCGGCGTTGCGGCCCAGGGTCTGGCGGCAAAGCTGTAGGTGAGCATAAAAGAGCAGAGGTCCTGTGTCAAAGCCTTGACAGACTCTGCCTTTTGACGCCTTTGTGGCATACAATAGAACTGTCAAGGTTTACATGGCAGGAGTTCCCGGTGGCAACCAATAAGTACAGTGGCGCGCAAAAAGCAGCGATTCTTCTTCTCTCTTTCGGTGAAGAGATTTCCGCCGAAATCTTCAAGAGCATGACCGAGTTTGAGATCAAACGCATCGGTAGCGCCATGAGTCGCCTCGGGCGCCTGGAGCAGGAAATCATCGACGAAGTGATGATGGAATTCTACGGAATCCTGCAGCAGAACAAAAAGTTCTTCTATGGCGGCAACGACTTCACGATGAAGGTCATCGGCAGCGCCTTCAAAGGCGGCGAGGCGGATGAACTCATTGAGCAGTTGGCGCTCGGTTCATCGGCGAACCTGGATGCCCTGGAGCTGATTGATCCGAGGACCCTGACCAACTTCATTCGGAACGAGCATCCGCAGACGATCGCTCTGATCCTGGCCCACCTTGATCCGCAGAAGTGCGGCGAGGTCCTGAAGCTTTTGCCGGAAGCCTTGCACACGGAAATCATCCTGCGCATCTCGAACCTGGATGCCGTGGCTCCCGAGATCATCGACGAGATTGATGATGTTCTGCGCAACGAAATTCAGGCCATGGGTTCGATTTCGAGCCAGAAGATCGGTGGCGTGGAGCCCATCGCCGAGATGCTCAACCTTATTGATAAGGCCACGGAAGAGCAGATCCTCGACAACCTGGAAGAACGTGATCCGGATCTTGCCGAGCAGATTCGTCAGCTCATGTTCGTCTTTGATGACCTTGCCAAGATTGATGATCGCGGCATCCAGGAAATCATCAAGAATGTGAAGCCCGAGCAGTGGATGACGGCCCTGAAAACAGCGTCCGAAGCCGTGTCCGAGCTGGTATTCCGCAATATGTCCGAGCGTGCCGCGAAGATGCTGAAAGAGGATATGGAGGCGATGGCCGCTGTGAAGCTTTCCGACGTGGAATCGGTGCAGTATGAAATCGTTCAGGTGGCGCGGAAGCTGGAAGAGGAAGGCAAGATTATCATTGCTCAGGGTGGTGAAGCGGCTTACGTTTAAGCCGGGATTGATGCTCTTTAACCCTCTGGAATCCTTGGGACAAATTCGAAATATCTTAAGGAATTCCAAGCCTTGGCCGAAGCTGAATCGTAGCGCAAAAGCGCCCCAAGTACGAGGAAAGCCATGGCCAATCAGAACCGTCAGCTGCTGAAGAAACGCGCGCAAAGGCGGGAACTTTATCTGGGTGAGAATGTTCGTGCGTTTTTGATCCTGGGCGGTTCGCGAACGGTGGGTGGCGAGGTGATCAGCCTTTCGGAATCAGGCCTCGCTTTTGTGTGCGAACCTCAGGTCGATGCCGAGCTGCCGATCGGCCGCGTCGTGCAGCTGAAACTCTATTATGATGCCCGCCGTTATTTTACGACCTCCGTGGAAATTCGGAATAAGAGCGTTTTCAGCTCACAGGGCTCGCAGTATCTGCGGGTCGGTGTGTCGGCTGCGGCCGGTGAATCGGTGAGCGATGCCGAGGATCTTGTGAAGAAGGTGGAAGCATCCATCAACCTTGGCATGGATACCTGCGGTTTCCTTGAAATTGAAAATCCCATGTTCTTTGATGAGCATGATTACTTCAGCATCCGTGCGGTGCATCCTGAATTCATCCTCGTCGCCCCTTTGGAAAATCGACACTTTCTTTTGCCTGGTCAACCCGTGGAAGCGCGATTCAACATCCCCGGTTCCACCTCGTTCGTGGAGGACCTGATCGTCGATCGCTCCGTGCCCGATCGCGACTGGTGGGCGTCGGATGTTCTGATGCTGAACTTCGCGCAGAAGTCGGAAAAGACTCTGGCAAAGATCGCGAAGATGGCCATGATTCAAAAACCGCAGCTGCATGTGCAGGAGATCATGAAGGCCGGGTTTCCGATTCCCTATCTGGATTTTTTGCTGCGGGTCCAGTTTGCTGCGCGTGACAAGGATGATCCCCAGGTTGCGATGCTGAAGAGCAGCTTCTTCGCGCCGGGGCCCTACCTTGCGGAGCAGGATCTGAAGAGCGCGCGGGTGCTGTCGTTTTATCGGCAGAATACCTTGATTGCGACGATGAAGCTCAATTTCGTCCCCGATGTGCGGCAGAGCTCGGCCTTTTATGGGTCAGGCGTCTATAATCATCAGTTCTATCGCAAGTCGGTGGTCGAGATCCTTGATTTCAAACATCATCCCGAATATCCGCTGCCGTCCATTCTGGTGCCGATCATTCAGCAATGCCTGCGAGCCTCGATTCAGGCGGATTTCAGTTTCCTTGTGTTCGAATGTACACAGCAGACCGAGAATATTTTTCATCGCATGGGATTTACCACGCTTAAAACGCCCAGTCCTGGGCCTGCTGACCGTTGCTTTGTCAGCCTGGGCATCAAGCAGGGCCTGTCCGGCCTGACCAGCGGAGTGCATCATGACACCTGGGAGCGGGTTTATAAAAGACTGCACGCCTATCTGAATCGCAAGCACCCGCTCGCGAGGAACATCGCTTGAGTCCACCCGTATAAAGTCTCTTTACGCCGCTCAAACTCCTGAGTAACTTCTCATTCACGGATGGTCATGGATCGGCCACCGTTTGGAAGAGGAGTTTCTTTTTTATGCGCCATGCGCTGCCTTTTTTCGTCCTTGGGTGGATCGTTTCCGGAATGGCAACAGCCGCAAGCCTTGTGAGCTTCACGCCACAGGGCTCGATCAAAAAAGCGTCCCAGGTTCAAGCCCGTTTTGACACTGATATGGTGGACTTTGGCAACGGTCGGGCACCCTCCCCTTTCAAGGTCGACTGCCCGGCTCGCGGTGAAGGACGTTGGCTGGACGCGCGGACTTTTGTGCATGACTTCGTCAGTGAGCTGCCGGGTGGCATTCGCTGCACGTTTACCCTCACCCAGCTTAAAAATCTAAAAGGCGAGGCGCTCAGCGGTCAAACCAGCTTTGCTTTTGATACCGGCGGGCCAGCTTTGATCCGCAGTATTCCATCGGCCGAGAGCAGCTATGTCAATGAAGAAGACCCGATGCTGCTCGTTTTTGATTCGCCGATCCAAGCGCAGAGTTTGAACGGAAAGATTTACTATCAGGTGCCGCAAAGAGCGGATGCCATTGGTTTTGAAATGGTTCCCGAGGCGGAAAAATATATCGCTGAGCAGTGGCCTTACCTGGGCGAGGAACTGAAACTTGATCCCAAGTTTTATATCCTTATCAAACCCAAGGAACGTTTGCCGGGTGATACCGATATAACCCTGGTCCTGGACAAGGGCATCGCGAGCCCGAGCGGGGTTGCGACACAGTATGCGCATACGCTGCGTTTCAAGACAAGGCCGCCTTTCCGTGCCAGCTTCTACTGCGAAAAGGAAAAGTCCGGTGGTCCCTGCGCACCCTATGGTGATTTTTCCATTTCCTTCAATGATCGGGTTGCGGAAAAGGATCAGGCGCGCATTCGTGTGCTGGATGCGAAAAATCAGGAAGTCGATATCAAGCGGGAAGGATCCTATTACACCATTCCCGGGCCCCACTCTGCGAATAGCAGCTATCGCATAGAAATTCCAGCCGATCTGAAAGACGAGCGTGGGCGGCCATTGGCCAACGGCAAGGAATTTCCTTTGACCGTGAAGGTCGGAGACTATGGACCGCTGCTGAAGTTTCCAGGTGATTTCGGTGTGCTTGAGGCTGCGTATCCGATCTGGCCTTTGAATATGCGTAAAGTCGAAGGGCAGCTGAACGGACGTCTTTATAAAGCGGCCTCACGACCGGACACGGCCTTGCGTTGGTATAAGACCATACAAAGCGCCGATCGCCGTGATCAGCGCGATGTTTCGATCTTCGCTGGCATGCCGGCCTCTGATTTCAAAAACGTTCCTTTGAAAAAGCCGAATGGCCCGGATGCTTTCGAAGTGATCGGCGTGCCGTTAAGCGGCCCTGGTTTTTATGTGATGGAAGTCGGAAGCGAGCGTTTAGGGGCGGCGCTTTTGGATAAGAAAAAACCCATGTTCGCGCGGGCTGCGGTGCTCGTGACCAATCTCGCTGTTCATGTGAAAAAAGGCCGGCAGGGGGCCTTGGTGTGGGTCACAAACTTTGACAAGGGCGAGCCGGTCCCAGGAGCGGATGTCGCCATTGCGGATTGTCAAGGCAAGGTCCTCGTCAGCGGAAAAACGGATGCATCCGGACTTTACCTGCATCCATCCGCTTTGCCCCCCAGCCGCGGCAGCTGCTATGGCTCCTATGATTATGAAGGCGAATCAAGTGATTACTTTGTCAGCGCAAGCAAGGACAATGATTTCAGCTTTACCCTGACGCATTGGAACAATGGAATTGAGAGCTGGCGATTTCAGTTGCCCTGGGACAGCGCGTCCTCGGATCTGCAGCTTCATTCCATTTTGGATCGCACGCTGTTACGCACCGGGGAAACAGTTTCCATGCTGCATGTCGCGCGGCGTCGCGTGAAAGACGGGCTGGCCTTTCCACGCGCGGGTGATCTGAAAAATACCGTGCGCCTTCAGCATATCGGCAGTGACCGGAATTACATCGTGCCCCTTGTTTGGAATGATGGGCAGGGCCGGGCCGAGAACTCCTGGAAAATTCCTGCGGATGCGCCTTTGGGCTGGTATTCCATCATGATCGGGGATCAGGAGAGCGGACGTTTCCGGGTCGATGAATTCCGCCTTGCCACCATGCGCGGACGACTGCAGGCCAAGGATAGCAGCCTGATCGCACCCAAGGAAATTATCTATGACTTTGATGTGAGTTATTTGAGTGGGGGACCGGCCTCGAATCTGCCGGTGCGTCTGCGTCGTTCCTTTCAGGGAGCCTATCAGCCGCATTTTTCCGGCTATGATGAATTTGATTTTCAGGCCGGACCTGTGGATCTGACTCCCGATAAACCGGATGCGCAGCCTGATAGCAAGGTGGAAACCAAGGATGTGGCGCTGGATAAGGCTGGAACAGGAACGCTCGCTTGGAAAGCTCCTGCGATTGATCGGCCAACGCGCGTGCTGACGGAAATGGAATTTCCCGATGCGAACGGCGAGGCGCGCACCGTGGCCACGGAACATAGGATTTGGCCGTCCGCTGTCGTGATCGGTATGAAAGGTCCCTGGTGGCTGCAGAAAGGGGAGACTCTGAAACTCGCGGGGGTGACGCTCGATCCCAAAGGGCAGGTGGTCCCACAGCAGGAACTCACGGTTCGCGCTTTCAAGGAGGAGATTCTGAGTCACAGACGGCGCGGAGTCGGTGGGACTTATGTTTATGAACATAAGACCGAGATCAAAGAGATCGGCGTTTTCTGTGAAACGAAAAGTGATGACAAGGGGCTTTGGACTTGTGAAAAGCCCCTGACAAGCAGCGGCAACATCCTCCTTCAGGCCGAGGCCAAGGATCGCGAGGGCCGCGTCGCGTATGCCAACCGTTCGATCTGGGTCGCGGGTGAACGCCTTTGGTATATGAGCGAGGATCATGATCGCATGGACCTCATTCCCGAGAAAAGGCATTACGAAGCCGGGGAAAAAGCCCGGATTCAGGTGAAAATGCCTTTCGCGCAGGCGACTGTCCTCGTCGCCACCGAACGGGACGGGGCGATTTTGGAGAGCAGGGTGATTAAGCTCGATTCCAAGCAACCTTTCCTCGATATTCCCATCCCGCGTTCCTATGCACCGAACGTTTTCGTATCAGCCTGGGCTGTGCGTGGGCGGGTGAAGGGGACGGAACCATTTTTGAAGATAGATCTGGGCAAGCCCGCGCATAAGCTCGGTATTACCGAACTTAAAGTCGGCTGGCGTCAGCATACTTTGGATGTGAAAGTGGCGACCGATAAACCTGTCTATAAAATTCGGGAAAAAGCCCAGGCCCGCATTGAAGTCAAAGCACCGAACGGTCAGCCTTTGCCGGCAGGCTCCATCGTTACGGTGGCCGTTGTCGATGAAGCCCTGCTTGAGCTGATGGGAAATCAAAGCTGGGATCTTCTTTCCGCAATGATGTTGGAACGCGCCTATGGAATCGAGCATGCGACGTGTGCGATGCAGGTCATCGGGAAAAGGCACTTTGGGCTCAAGGCTCTGCCGCACGGCGGTGGCGGGGGCAGCAATCCCACCCGCGAAGTGCTGGATGCTTTGATACTGTGGAAGGGAGAGTTAGCGTTGCAGGATGGAGTCGCGACGCTCGACATTCCGCTCAAAGACAATCTTTCCAGCTTCCGTATTGTGGCCGTGGCTCAGGCCGGCACGGATATGTTTGGAACAGGCAGCACTGCAATCCAAACGCAGCAGGATATCAGTTTGATTGCGGGTCTTCCGCCTTTTGTGCGGGAAGGTGATAAATGGCAGGCGCTGGTGACCGTTAGGAATCGCAGTCAGACTCCGCAGCAGGTGACTTTGAAAGCCCGTATGGGCGAGACGGCATTGCCGGACAAAACGGTCAATCTAAAAGCGGATGAATCGCAGCTTGCCGTATGGGATATGGAAGTGCCGCGGGGCGTGAGTGAATTGAAATATACCTTCGATGCCGTGGCAGCGCAGGGTGGAGCGGACAGCCTCCGCTTTACACAGCAGGTGAAGCCCGCGATTCCACTGCGGGTGCTTCAGGCTTCGCTTATGGTTTTGAATGAACCCCAGACCCTGCCTGTGGCTTTGCCGGAAAAAGCCGATCCTTCTCGTGGGGGATTGGATCTGAGTTTTTCAGCCGGACCCGGCCTTGATATGCTGCAGGGCACTCGTATTTTCTTTCAGGAGTATCCTTACAGCTGTCTGGAACAGCGTGTGTCCAGTGTCGTCGGCCTCGATAATCGCAAGGGCTGGGAGCAGATCGTGAAAACTCTGGATTCCTATATGGATCAGGATGGACTTTTGAAATATTTCCCCCTGATGCGGCATGGATCCATGACCCTGACGGCCTATGTTTTGAGCCTGAGCCATGAAGCTGGATTTGCCCTGCCTAAGGCCAAGGAAGAGGCCTTGCGCTATGCCCTGAAGCGGGCCGTGGATGGCGAGATCACCGATCATGAATACCGCATGCCGGGCGATCAGCTGGCCTATCGGAAGATCATGGCGCTCGAAGCTTTGAGCCGCTATGATGCCGAGCCCGTAAGCCTTGTGAAGAACCTCGATGTCAAACCGGAACTCCTGCCGCATGCGACCCTGATTGATCTGGTGCAGGCTCTTTCGCGGGCGAGCGGTGATGCCGTGATGAACGAACTGAAAGATAAATCCATACAGCAGCTCCAGGCTCGCCTCCGTTTGAGTGGAACCCAGTATGGATTGGCAGGCGAGGAATACAATCAGATCAGCAGCCTTCTGAGCAGTCCCGATTCCAACGCGGCCCGACTGCTGCTGCTCGGACTCGATCAGAAGGTTTGGAGCAGCGAACATGCGCGTATGCTGGAAGGTCTTTTGAGACGGCAAAAGCAGGGCGCCTGGTCCACCACGACAGCCAATGCCTGGGGTACTTTGGCTATGCGGAACTATCTGAAGCAGCATCCTCCGGCTGGTTCGGATACCAAGGCAACCGTGAATTGGCAGGATAAAACGCAAACGGTCGGCTTGAAAGAAAAAGCCCCCTTGCATCTTGCATGGCCTCAAAAGCGTGAGACTTTGACTTTGAGCCGCGAAGGCCAAGGCGAAGTGTGGACGACCGTAATTTCCCGCGCCGCAGTTCCTTTGAGCCAGCCCTTCCAGGCCGGTTATCAACTGGAAAAGACCATGCAGCCCGTGGAACAAAAGGTCAAAGGCAAGTGGTCGCGCGGGGATATGATCAAGGTTTCCTTTACGATGGAAGCCGGCAGTGATCAAACCTGGGTGGTGCTGGCTGATCCGATTCCAGCGGGTGCGCGTATTCTGAACGCCAGCCTTAGGGATGATTCCGGACAGAAGGCTGGGAATTTCCTGGCGCCGAGTTATGTGGAGCGTCGTCACGAAGGGTATTTTGCGTATTTTGAATTCATGCCCGTCGGTCGACATACCCTGTCCTATGTGATGCAGGTGAATAACCCTGGACTGTTTCAGTTGACCACGACGCGCTTGGAAGCCATGTATGCCCCGGATCAGTATGCGGAGTTGCCGAATGCCCCTGTCCAGGTGGATTAAAAGTCTGCTGATCGGGTCTTTGATTCTGGGGCTTTTGCCCCTGATTTATATATTCGCGCCCGGTTCCGTGCCGGGCTTTACCCCTGTGAAAAATTCCTGGCAGATGTCGGATCAGAAAATTTTGGATCGGCATGGAAAGCTGCTGCTCACCACGCGTGTGGATAAACAAAGGCGTCGCCTGGATTGGCTGCCTTTGGATGCCGTGGCTCCGGTGTTCATGCGCACGCTCATTCGCATCGAGGACCAGCGTTTTTACCAGCACGGAGGCATTGATGCGCGTGGTTTCCTGGCCATGCTCGGGCAAAGGCGAGGCGGCAGCAGCTTAACCATGCAGCTTGCCGCGCATTTGAATCCGAAGCTGAAAGCTCAAGGGAAGTTCCGCAGGCCCTGGCAAAAATTGCAGCAGATGCGGATGGCGAGACTGATCGAACAGAGCTGGAGCAAAGAGGAGATTCTGGAGGCGTATGTGAACCTCGTCAGCTTTCGCGGTGAATTGCAGGGACTGGAAGCCGCATCCCAGGCCCTGATGCAGAAAGCCGCCCACGGACTCAACGCCGAGGAAGCCCTGCTTCTGACAGCCTCGCTGGGTTTGCCGAACGCGCCTTGGCCTGTCATAGCACGCCGCGCCTGTCGTCTGCGCTCGATCGTGGCTGTTCAAACCGATTGTGCTGGCATCGAAAGGCTGGCACGAAAAAGTTTGAACCGGGCGCCTGAACTTCGCTCCTCCGTGCGCCTTGCTCCCCATCTGGCGGCGCTGGTCGCAGCCTCTTCGCAGGATGTGCGTTCCACTTTGGATCGCAGGATTCAGGAAGTGGCCACCCAGGCTTTGCATACACATCTGGCAGCCATTCAAGCCCAGAATGTTCACGATGGTGCCGTTCTCGTCGTGGACAATGCCACAGCGGAAGTCCTGGCCTATGTGGGCAGTTCGGAAGTGACCACCCGCAATTTGTTTGTGGATATGGCGCGCGGGGCGAGGCAGGCCGGTTCGAGTCTGAAGCCTCTCCTTTATGCCGAGGCCCTGAATCAAAAGCTGATCACCGCTGCGAGCCTATTGGAAGACACTCCGATCAGTTTACCGACCAGCAGTGGCCTTTATGTGCCGCGGAATTATGATGAGCAGTATCACGGCACAGTCACAGTGCGCGAAGCCCTGGCCAGTTCCCTTAACATACCCGCGGTGCGGGTGATTGATATGCTCGGTGTTCCGGCCTTTGTGGCAAAACTTCGCGGCCTGGGTTTTGATAAACTGGCGGATACCGAAAATTACGGCCATTCGCTGGCTCTGGGCGCCGCGGATATTTCCCCCTGGGAACTCGCCGGCGCCTATGTGAGCCTCGCTCATGGGGGCGTTTATCGGCCTTTAAAACTGTTTCTGGACGAACCCACAGCTTCACAGAATTCATGGCTCCGGCCCGGGGCGGCGTTTGTGATCAGTCATATTCTCTCTGATCGCAGTGCAAGGTCTTTGACCTTTGGTCTTGAGAATCCTCTCGCCACTCCCTTTTGGACGGCCGTGAAAACCGGAACAAGCAAGGATATGCGCGACAACTGGTGCGCGGGTTATTCCTCGCGCTATACCGTGGTGGTCTGGGTCGGCAACGCGGACGGCAGCCCCATGTGGAATGTCACCGGCATCAGCGGTGCGGCTCCGGTGTGGCGGGATGTGATGAATGCCCTGCATGCCGAGGAGGCGAGCGTCGAACCTGCTGCGCCTGCAGGCCTTGTGCTTGCGAAGTTTTGGGATGCGAACGGAAAATTACGCGAGGATTGGTTTCTGGAAGGAACCGCCCCCGACCAGCAAAAACTCGCGGATCGGCGCTGGAGCCTTAAAATACAGCATCCCTTGGATGGAACGCTGATCGCCTTCGATCCTGATATTCCCGAGACGCAGCAGGCGCTATTTTTCGAAGCCAGTGCCCGGCTTCCTCCCGGAGCCTACTGGGTCCTGGATGGAGAAAAACAGAGCCAGGATCGTGTGCGTTTGAGTGAACTGGCCAACGGCACGCACCGCCTCGAGATTCAAAATCGCGAGGGGCGGCGCCTGGATGCTGCGTCATTTGAAGTGCGGGGCGGAACCGGGATTCAGGTTTCCCAAAGACCGCGGTGATGAGCCAGAAGCTCCTGGAAACGACCTTCACGGATGGCCGCGCGGATATCGTGAATCAGTTTCAGGTAATAGGTCAGGTTGTGAAGACTCAGAAGACGCATGGCCGTGTATTCCTGGGACATGAACAGGTGCCGCAGATAGGACAGTGAAAAAGTCTGACAGGTGTAGCAGCTGCATTCAGGGTCCAAAGGATCCTGTGACAGACGGAACTTGGAATTTTTGATGTTCACGCGGCCATAGGATGTGAACAGCGTTCCATTCCGTCCGTTACGGGTCGGCATCACGCAGTCGAACATATCCACGCCCACGGCGACGGATTCTATGATATCCAAAGGCGTACCGACACCCATCATATAGCGGGGTTTATCGGTCGGCAGATACTCGCAGCAGAATTCCGCGATACGACGCATATCAGGTTTGGGTTCACCGACGGAAAGTCCGCCGATCGAATAGCCTTCAAAACCGATATCGGTCAGCTTCTCGATGGATTCTTTCCGCAGGTCTTCGTACATGCTGCCCTGAACGATACCAAACTGCCAAAGTTCAGGACGATTGCGCGCGTCACGCGAGCGCTTGGCCCAGCGCATCGAGCGCTGCATGGATTCGCGGGCCTGTTCATGCGTCGCAGGAAACGGTGTGCATTCATCCAGGACCATGTGAATATCCGCGCCGAGCGTCTCCTGGATTTCCACAGCGAGTTCTGGCGTCAGAGAAATTTTCCGGCCATCTATATGGCTTTGGAAATGCGCGCCTGTTTCATCGATGCGGCGCTGATTGTTCAAACTGAAAATCTGAAAACCGCCGCTATCGGTCAGGATCGGTTTATCCCAACGGACAAAGCGATGCAGGCCACCGAATTCACGGATCACTTCCATGCCGGGGCGCAGATAAAGGTGATAGGTATTGCCGAGAATGATCTCGGCCTTCATTTTATGAAGGTCTTCGGGAACCATGGTCTTGACGGAGCCCACGGTCCCGACCGGCATGAATATCGGCGTCTGCACGACGCCATGGGCCAAATGCAGGGTGCCCAGGCGGGCTTTTCCGTCTTGCTGATGAAGTTCAAACATGCGCTATCCCCGCAAAAATGGCTTATAAAATCCTAAGCGTAGGCAGACTTGCATATCAGGGGTCGGGCGGGGACGGCAACAGGAAATATTATTTAATGATTACAAATGATTACAGAGCCATCAGCGCGAGCCTTGCAGAAACTCCAGAGCCTGGCCCAGAAGATTCTTGCCCGAGTAATCGGGGACATGCGAGGCCCCGTTCACACGCCACAGTCCAACTCTGGTCCCGGCTGCGCATGAGCTCCAAAGAATTTCATCGGTCTCACGCTGACCTTCATCATTGATAATGAAGGGTCCTGATGGGGCCGTGTAGGCACCATTGGCCAGAACAATCCCGGGAATGAAGGGCTGCAGCATGAGGTCGCGGGCCAGCAGTTTTTCTTCGGGAGTCTGACAGCCGTTTCTTTGCGCCCAGGTTTGCGCCGATTCAAAAGCCCCGAGATTGCCAGAGGTCTGGCTGACGAAAGGCACGATCTCGTCTTTTGTACCATGAATCTGCAGGACCGAGATCGGTGTTTTGGTCTGGCACAGGGAGGTGTTTGCAAACATGCTGCCGGCTATCGAAACGATACCTGCGAAGACTCCATCCGTATCACACGCGAGGCGATAGGCCATGAATCCGCCGTTGGAGATTCCGACGACGTAGACGCGCTTGCTATCGATGTTCCAGCGACCTTTGACTTCGGAAACCAGACCCTGCAAATAAGCGGAATCATCAACGCTTCCCTTTTGCTGCGGCAGGACCGTATTCCAATGCTGCCGCCCTTCGGCATCCCGCGTGCCTTCAGGAACGATGGAGATAAAGGATGATGCCGCCTGCTGCAGATCCGCTTCCAGATACATGACGGTTTCATCGCCGCTGCTGCCATAGCCATGAAGGAAGAGGACCAGGGGATAGCTGCGATTGGCAACATAGTTGGCCGGAAATTTCACGGATGCGGGACGATCCTTCCCGATGTAAAGGACAGCGGAGGATGCGCTCGTGCTGAGAACGACGAGGAGGAGAGAACAGATGTGTTTCAAAGTCTTCTTCATAAGAACCCTTCCTGCAAAGAATAAAAATATCTTCGCAGGCGATCATAGGTTCTTTCTGCTCCTCCTCCAATCCGTCAGGCCATGGAGGGCAGATTACGTAGAGGGTTTCAAACGATGGATTTACCAAGGGCGGAGAGGAGAAGATCCACCGTGACATTCGCCGATTGCGCGCCGACATCCATGAAAGGATTCAGCTCCACGAATTCCAGCGACACGATTTTTTGCGTTTCCGAAAGCATTTCCATCGCGAGATGCGCTTCACGAAGAGTCAAACCACCGCTTACCGGTGTACTGACGCCAGGTGTATACCGGGGATCAATGCCATCGATATCAAAGGACACATGAATGCCCGCGGTTCCATCGGATGCGTATTTGATGGCTTCGCGCATCACGGCGAACATCCCTTTTTCATCAATGTCGCGCATGGTGAAATAGCGAATGCCGCTTTCCCGAAGGATTCTTTTTTCCTCGTCATCAATGTTCCTGATACCAATCAGGACGCAATTCTGGGGGCGTATCTTGCTGGAGCTGATGGATGTCAATTCCGGGTGACCCTTGCCGATCAGAACGGCGAGTGGCATGCCGTGAATATTACCCGAAGGGGAGGTGGAAGGCGTGTTGACATCAGCGTGGGCATCGATCCAAACCATGCCGACATGCTGATCTTTCTTGCCGAAGTGCCGCAGAATTCCGCTTACGGTGCCTATGGCGACCGAATGATCCCCACCAATCACAAGTGGGATGTGCTGGCGATCGAGAATGGCTTCGGTCATCGTTGCCAGATTCTCACAGATTTCCTTGATCGGCGTCAGAAACTTCTCTTGCTGGATTTTAAGGGGCAAAGACTCACGAATCGGCACATGAAGGTCACCCAGATCCACAACCCCGTAACCCTGTTGCTCAACCTTGACCTTAAGGTTGGCGATGCGAAGAGAAGCTGGTCCCATGTTGGCTCCTCGGATATTGGCTCCGAGGTCAGAAGGGACGCCTATGATTTCAATCGTTCTTGGACGATGCATGTGTGGCCTCAAACAGTAAAAAAACTATCATGGCGCACAGCCTGCATTTGGTCAATCCTACCAACTTGTCTGGTCCACGTCGGGCGGGAGGAAAAACCTCCCGCTTTTATGACGGAGCCAGAACCGGGACTCTTAATCTTTCAATTTCCCTAAGCTATCGCTTCATGGCTTAGAGAGACTGCATCAGACTGAGAGCAACTTGAGGCTGCTGGTTAGCTTGAGCAAGAATCGAGGCACCACCCTGCTGAAGAATCTTGTTCGACGTGTAGGTCGCAGTCTCAGCAGCAAAGTCTGTATCCTGAATCCGGCTGTTCGCGGCGGACAAGTTCTCAACCGACACGGCAAGGTTGTCGATCGTGCTGCCCAGGCGGTTCTGGATTGAGCCGAGATAGGAGCGATAGTCACTCACTTTCACGATGGCGTCGTCCAGTTTCGAGATACTCATCTGAGCATCCTGCTTGGTCAGCGTGTTGGTACCCTGATCAGCGCGACCGATATCCAGTGAACCATCGCCTTCTGTGAAAGCGTTGATGTTCTGAAGGTCGATCTTGATGATGTTGACCTGGTTGCGGTTATCAATACCGTCGACTTCGCTGGAAGCGTGGTAGTCTTTACCAACCTGGATTTCCAGGGGGAAAGTACCTTCGGCGTTGGCGATCTCACCGGGGATATCGGCCTGACCGGTGATCAAACGTGTGCCGTTGAATTCCGTAGCGTTGGCGATACGGTCGATTTCATCTTTCAGAGCCACGAATTCTTTGTTGATGAATGCGCGCTCGGTTTGACCAACCGTGTCACTCGCCGCTTGAACAGCAAGTTCGCGCAGACGGGTGAGCATGTTCGTGGTTTCTTCCAAGCTGCCTTCTGCGGTCTGAACGAGAGAGACACCGTCCAGTGCGTTGCGGCGAGCCTGATTCATCGAACGGATGTCGGCTGTCAAGTTGGAGGAGATGGCCAGGCCCGCTGCATCATCAGCTGCCTTGTTGATCCTTTTCCCCGAAGCCAGCTTCGAAGCGGAATCCGTCAACTTGTTGGTTGAGGTTTCCAGACGACGCTGGGCGTTGATCGAAGCGATATTGGTCCTAATCCGTAAACCCATATTCTGACCTCCTGTCATGGATAAGGAATCACATCGTGTGAATTCCTGTACCCATCCTTTCGACAGGCAACCTGAACAGTTTAGTAAAAAATGCCCTGTTCCGAATTAAGGCCATGAAATGATTGGAAAAGAATTTTACGGTCAAGGAGTTTTTTGCCCGGTTCTTGACGGGAAGGAAACATTGGGTGGGGATTGACCCCCTGCAAAGGCAGGGGTTTTTTCTTTCATTGAATGCGATGCTGCTGCAGATGCTGAATGAACTTCCGGATAAATTCCTGGCCGAACGCATAAGGGCGTTCTTCCTGGGAAACATCTATATTTTGATTTTGTACAAAGTCGGGACCGGCTTCGGGATGGGCCTGAATACCCCAGATCGGCAGATGCTTGTGCGCGAAAGCTTCCACCTTGCACACATCACTGCTGGCGACTATTTCGGTATCCTGAGGCAGTGCGGTGACGGCTTCTGCATGCGAAACAATGAAGCGTCCCGCGGTTCCGGCTTCACCCCAAAATCCACGCTTGCTGAACTGCACCGTGCGCAGGCCTTTGAACTTGTAGTGATCGGGCTGGATGAACTCGACGGTTCCCCCCAGAAGATGCGCCAAAAGTTGATGGCCATAGCAAATTCCTAAAATCGGCAGACCCTCGCGAATGCGCTCCAGAAGCCAGGCATTGAGGGAATCCTGCCAGGGCAGACCTTCGTACACGGAAGCACCGCTGCCAAAAATGACTATCGCGTCCGGCTTTTGCGGAACCAGAGAGAGCGAAGTCATGCCAAAGAGTGCCGGCAAATGAAAGCTGAGGCTGAGTTCCGGGGCCGCAAGGACCATGCGGTTGAAGTTATCCAGCTCGGGAACGCGCACAGCTGGATCTATGACAGCCAAATGGAGGGGACGGAGTAATGCACTCAATGTTTTGTCCTCACAACTCAGGGAAGCGAACGACCTTGCCCCTCAGTATTTCATCCTTCGTCAGGGCATGCAATTTGCTTTGCTTCGTGGATCGCTCTTGTGGCAAACTCCGGGGTATTGGGCAACATGTCTAAGATGAATCTGTAAAGGAAGCATAGCCGATGCTTGAACATATTCGTGCCAGCTTGGAAGAAGCCCGCACGGCACTTGAAGACCTTCTGAAAAATGAAGACGCTCAGCGTCGGATCGCCGATGCCGCCACGATTCTGATCGCTGCCTTCAAAGCCCGGGGTCATGCGTATTCCTGTGGAAATGGCGGCTCGATGTGTGATGCCATGCATTTCGCCGAGGAACTGTCCGGACGTTTTCGTCAGGATCGCCCGGCCTTGGGTGCGATGGCTATGGGTGATGGCGCGCATATCACCTGCGCCGGCAACGATTTTGGCTTCGATTATGTGTTTTCGCGTTTCATCGAAGCGCAGGGCCGCCCCGGTGATGTTCTTTTGGGCATCAGCACCAGCGGAAAAAGTCCCAACGTCATTAAAGCAGCCGAAGCCGCCAAGGCCCTGGGCATGAAGGTTATCACCCTGACCGGAAAACCCGGCAGCGCCCTTGGCAAGCTGGCTGATGTGGATATCTGCACACCCGGTGGCCGCTATGCGGATCGGGTCCAGGAACTGCATATTAAAGTGATCCACACACTGATCGAACTCGTCGAACGTGGGATGTTTTCCAGCAATTATGGGAGTTGATGAGACCCATGAGCGAAACCCTCTTTGATAAAATCCTGAGGCGGGACATTCCAGCCAAGGTCGCTTATGAAGATGAAGCGGTTTTGGCTTTCCACGATATAGCCCCGCAGGCTCCGATCCACATTCTGGTCATTCCGAAGAAAAAATGGGCTCGCTTCGCTGACTTTCGAGCTGCTGATCCGGAAGCGGTCGGGCAGTATATGATATCGGTCGCGAAAGCCGCTCAGCATGTTGGTTTGGAAGCCGGCGGCTATCGCGTAGTCTTTAACAATGGCAAAGATGCTCAACAGACCGTTGACTATATTCATGCCCATATTCTGGGTGGACGCGGTTTGAGCTGGCCCCCGGGGTGAATCATGAATCTTTCGCAGCCGATGAAGCTGTCTCCCGATCTCTTTACTCCCCTGACCCGGACGCCCTGGGCAGGTCACCTGATCGGTCCTCTCTATAAGAAAGATATCCTTCCGGCTTCCGTGCATGAACCCATCGGCGAAGCCTGGGAAGTTTCCTGTGATCCTGACTTTCCATCTCAAGTCCTGGGACATGATTTATCTTTGCTTGAGCTTATCCAGCAGAAACCGGAAGCCATGCTTTCGCCGGAATACGTGCAGGAGCATGGTGTCAACTGTGAGATCCTAATCAAATTACTCAATGCTGATGATCCACTTTCGGTACAGGTGCATCCGGAAGACGACGATCCGAATCTGAAGCCCGAGGAATGTGGCAAACCAGAATCGTGGCTCGTCCTTCACGCGGAACCTGGAGCGGGACTTTATCTCGGTTTTTCCAGGCCCATTTCCACCCAGGACCTGGGCCGCATGCTGGAAAATGATGACGATCTGCGGCCTGTTTTGCAATTCGTAGCCGTGAAACCGGGTGACTACTTCGAAATCGAGCCCGGTGTTCCCCATGCGATCGGACCTGGACTCGTGCTTTTGGAGCCGCAGCGTATCCTGTTCGGGAAAAGCGGCAAGACCTATCGTTTTTGGGATTGGGGTCGCCGTTACGATGGGCATGGACGGGTGGATCTGAAGCATGGCAAGGGTCGACCCTTGCATATAGCGGAAGCCCTGCGGATCATCAAACCGATGGAACAGGTCGGTGAAGCCTTCGTCTCTACGCTAAGGCGGCAGGCGATCACCGAGAAACCTCTGGACGGGCTTCAGGTCCTGACTTACCCCGCGAACGATTATTACCAGGTGATCCGCCTGGAGATGAAGCCTCAGGTTTCTTTCCTCGTCGAAATCCAAAAAGGTTTCGGCACTCTTGTAAGTTTGGCGGGTCGCTTCATCTGCCAGGGCCTGCACGGACAGCCTCAAAGATTCGTGGGCGGCGAGCCGGGTTTTATCCCTCATCAGGCTATGCCCATGATCGTGCGCGCCGAGGATGCGAGCAGCTGCGTCCTGGTCATACCAAAGGGTGCTGAGCTTCGCTTGAAACCTTTGCAGTAAGGTGAGGGAAAAACAGCGGTCTGCGTGAGTGGAATTGATCAGGTGCAAAACTGGCAAAAACACTCAGCCAGCCCCCTTGGGGTCCTGTGCTCTCTATTCACTTGAAAATGGGTTTTAAAGGGCGTGAAGGCGAGGGGAAAGGCTCCCGTTCAACAGGTGAACTGAGGAGCCATGGCGAGCTTATTTCACAGCTTCTTTCAGCTCTTTGCCCGGACGGAACACTGGAACTTTGCGAGCAGGAATTTGGATCTCTTCACCTGTCTGTGGGTTGCGACCCATACGAGCCTTGCGGTTCGAGACAGAGAAAGTGCCAAAGCCAACCAGCTTCACGCCATCTTTCTTTTTGATGTTCTTAGTGACGACTTCGATGAAAGCGTCCAAAGACTTCTCAGTGTCGGATTTGGTCAGGCCTGTGACTTTGGTCATTGCTTCAACCAACTCGGCTTTGTTCATGGAAACCTCCAATGGCTTGAATCGAAATGGAACTTGGGTACGCAGCTAAAGGTTTACAGGCTATGCGTTTGTTGTCAAGATTTAGTATCTTGGCAGACATTTTTTTTAGCTTTTGTGCAGGGTGCTCGTCAAGAATTTGGTAATTTGCATATTCAGGTTTTACAATTTCTCCAGACTCCAGGGCTTCACATAGTCTCTCAAAGCCCGCCAGGAGCCTAGTCTGGGACCATGAGGTAAGCAACATGATGCGCAGTCTTCTCTGCTTCCTGGTCATCTGTGTGTATAGTATGAGCACCCTGGCAAAGCCCAGGACCCTTGATCGGCTTATACTCGAGATCAATGGCAAGTCTTACAGTCAGAGGCAGATGGAAGTCTACCAGGCTCTTCGCACTATAGCTGCAGGCGAGCCATCTGACAAGGGTTTGCCGGGGCCGGACACTTGGTCTTCAGCGATCGATAGTTTCCGAGTTGAGATGATGATCTACATAAATATCGAAAATGATGCAGAGAAGATGGAAAAGCTCCCGGTCGATAGCAAAGCCATAAGGCAGGTGCAGGAAAAGCTGGAGGCCTTGGTGGCCACCGATGACAAATGGCGTGACTTCCACCGTCGCTACTCGATCAGTGATAGGGAAGTGACGGAACACCTCATTCGAATGTTTAAGGTGCAGGCTTATCTCGAAAGCCGTGGACGGCCTGCTACACCTGGGCAGGGCGTCTCAACGGGTTACCGAAAAATTGATGTCACCGAATCCTGGTTTGTGACACTCTTCCATGCCACCCCGCATCGCCTCTATGATCGGGCACGGAGCTATCAGGTCATTGAACCCTTGGGGGGATGAAGGTTGGACAGGACAGTCGAAGTGAAATTTTATCAAGGGACAGTGGAAGAAAAAGAAGGGCTCGCTCGCGTTTGTCAGGAATGGGCCGCGGAAGAATTCTGGCCCTATGAGGAATTTCTGGTGTCACTCAAGATTCCAGGCACCTTTCTCCTGTTTCAGTCGGAGAACAATCAATGGCTTTCCCTTGCCCTTGGCCGGGCGATGGGTGGGGAAACCGAGCTTTTTTATATCTATGTGAGCACAAAAGCGAGGCGCCGTGGACTTGCGGATGCGCTGCTCGCCGTTTTCTGCGATCATGCCCAGCGCGACTGGTCCTGTGAAAGGGTCATGCTGGAAGTTCGGACGAGCAATCTTCCTGCGCAAAGACTCTATGAAAAGCATGGGTTCGAGAAAGTGGCTGTTCGGAAGCGTTACTATCAGAACGGCGAAGACGCACTGATCTATGAAAAGGCCTTCAAAGCCGTTGACGGATAATTCAGGTCCTTGTTTCCAAATCATGGGCGAGTGTATTCAGAAAGGTCAACGCAGGTGGGGGACCAGGCAGCGAGATCGAGGAATGGTGACGTTTGGAAACAAAGACCTCATCAACCATACAAAAGCATGGTCTTCCTTGCAACTTGAAAAAGGACAATTAAAACATGTCAGCTTCGATGCAGACATCAGCCGCGCATCTGCTGGTTTTGGTGCCTGTCTATAATCACGCGGCCACGCTGGGCAAGGTTTTGCGTGAACTCAGCACGGTGAATCTGCCGATCCTTGTTGTCGACGACGGCAGCACGGATGGAATCGAGGCTGTGCTCATCGACTTCCCGCAGCACACCATTTTGAAACATCAGACGAACCGCGGCAAAGGCGAGGCCCTGCGTACCGGTATGCAATGGGCCATGAGCCAGGGCTTTACGGCTGTGCTGACCTTCGATGCGGACGGCCAGCACAGGGTCGCTGATATTCCCAAACTCCTGTCTGCGTGGCGCGAGGACCCTGAGGCGATCACGATCGGAGTCAGGGATTTCAAGGCCGCAGCCAGTGGATCTGTGCCCTTCGGATCAAAAATTGGGCGTTTCCTCTCGAATCTCTTTGTATGGGTCGAGACTGGTCAGGCCATGCAGGATACGCAGTCGGGGCTTCGCATCTATGGGCTGCATCGGCGGCTGCTGCGGAGTCTGAAGGCTCAGCGCTATCATTTCGAAGTCGAAATCCTGGTGCGTGCGGTGTGGATGGGGCTCAACGTTCACACTGTTCCGGTCGGTGTGATCTATCCGCGTCCTGAAGAGCGCATTTCACATTTTCGCGTGTGGGTCGACACCCTGCGCATGGCGGGCCTGCATTGCCAATTTTTAGGGCTGCGGCTTTTCATGCTGCTGGGACTTTACCAGCAAAGGCCCTTGAAAAGTCCCGAAGAGATCGGTGGGGTCGGGGTCATAGCCTGGCTCGTCCAGAGGCTCGGGATTCGCTTCTGTTATACACTTATGATCCTGCCGGTGATGTTCATCTTCCTCAAGGAAAGCTCGCGGCGAGCGGCGATTATGGAATTTCATGCTCAGCTTAGGCCCGCTGCGAGTCGATGGAATCGGCTGAAAGCGAGTCTCAGCAACTTCTGGTATTTCGGGATGAGTCTTTTGGATCGTTTGAATCCTGCGGGCAATTCGAGCATCCTGGCCCCGGCGAGCCTGAGCGAGGAAACCTGGAAGCATTTGCTCGGACAGGGCAGCATCTTTGTGGGCGCACACTATGGCGATTGGTTTTTGGTCGCTTTGCATAAACGCGACGTCTTCGATCGGCCCATGGGGCTTGTCATGGATCCGCGCGGAACGCCGGAGTTCATGGACAAGGTCATGGAGCTTTATGGCGATCGGATTCGCATCATAGATCCTTTCCAGGAGCCCTTGGCCTTTGCCCTGGAGGTGAAACAAATTCTGGACGAGCGCGGGAACGTCTGTTTTTTGGGTGACAGGCTTCAGGGTAAAGCTCGGGAATACACGGTGAGTCTGCCTTTCCTGGGCAAGGAAGCCGCGTTTCTGCAAGCGCCTTTTGATTTGGCTCTGCGCCTTCGGGTTCCCGTTCTTTATTTTGGCTGCACCAAACAGGGCATCACGCCTGCAGCCCCTTATCAGATTTTTCTTCATTCCATCTACGACGGACGGGAGCGTTTGCCGGCCAGGGCCCTGGTCGAACGCTACGTCAGGCATCTGGAATCACAGGTGCAGACGGCCCCCCAGCATTGGTTTAACTTCATTCCCTTCTGGCGTCAGTTGGAGACGGAGAGAGCATGAGCTTGAATTGGTCGCAGCTCTTCGCACGCGCGGAACGAATGCGTGACGAGGTCCTGCACGAAGCATGGGCCAAGGAACTGCCCCTTCTTTTGCAGCCGTCCACCCGCCCCGGAAGCCTGCTGCTGCTTGCCCTTGGTTTTATGTGGCCCTTTGGGGTGATCCTGGATGAGAAAAATCTTCTGAGAGGCGGCACAGCGTTTCGTTTGGACGAAAGGCTGATTCCTGCTGATCTGATGCCGCCTTCCGAGCGGATTGAAGCGGATCCGGTGGCGCCCGCGTTCTGGTCCCGTCTTGAAGAATGGCAGCTGACCCTTTGCACGTCGGGCTCCACGGGCGAACCCAAACGCATTCAAAAGACTGGTGCCGGACTTCTGGCCGAGGTGCGGGATCTTGCGGGGATTTATGGGTGGCGTGAAGGGGATGCCATACTCTCTTTGGTGAGTCCGCTGCATATTTACGGGCTCCTTCATAGTTTTCTTCTGCCCTGGTTTTGCCGGGCGTCTGTTGAGTTCGTGAATTTTCAAAAAGGCCCGATTGATATTCCGGACCTTGCATCGACCCGCTACGCCGCTGTCATTGCAGTTCCAGCGACCTGGAGCTTTGTGAAGGATCTTCTGAACAGTCGGTCGCTCGGAACTCTGGTGATGTCGGGCGCGCCTTTTGGAGCAAAGCGCCGCGGCGAGCTGCAGGAGTTTTCACGCAAGCCTGAACGGGCCGTGGAAATCCTTGGCAGCACGGAAACCGGCGGGATTGGAATGAGATCCCTGCTTGAGCCCGAGGATTGTTTTCGCTGTCTCCCGTCGGTGCGCATCATGGAAGAATCGGGCGAACAATGGGTGCTATCCCCTTATGTGCAGCCTGCGACGCGCTGGGTGCTGGCGGATCGATTGGAAGTGAAGTCTGATGGGCGCTTTCTGCATCAGGGTCGCAGTGATCGCATTTTCAAGTATGCAGGACAGCGCTACGCACTTGCCGAAGTCGAGACGGCATTGAGCCGAATCCATGCGCATGCGGAGACGCTGGCCTTCTTTCATCGTGATGATGCCGTTGCACAGGGCGGCTGGCTGGAGGCCTGGATTGAATCCGACCCCTTGCCGGTGGATGCCGAGGTCCGGCGACGCTATCAGGCGGAAACGCCCGCTCCTTTCCCGCACCGCGTGCATTTCATGCCTTCCTTTCCAAGGGATGGGCAGGGGAAGGTCCAAATCCTGACTTAAGCTTCCTTTTCCATGATAAAATGTTTCCATTCTTCAAAGATTGGAATGGAAGCTTATGCGCCAGCTCTTTCGTTGGATCATCATATGGGCAGCGTGGATGGGCCTCACGCCGACCCTTCAGGCTGCGTTTCCCGTGCAATGGTCGGATGCCGGTGTTTCCTACTGGGTTGAGGACCAGCCCGCGACGATCCATGACGTGATGCAAAGGCAGGCGACGGATTTCAAGCAGACCACCAGCTTGCAGCCCAATGTTGGCTTTTCCGCGCATTATCTCTGGTTTTCCATCGCGCTGAAAAACACGGATACCAGGGCGCTGGACTTTATCTTTGAAGTCGCCTATCCACGTCTTGAGGACCTTGACCTTTATGCGGTCAACGGTCAGGGGCAGATCCGCTATCATTTTGTCTCCGGTTCGGAGACCCCGGCTGCGGAAAGGCCGATCCACCATGTGAACTATGCCTTTCCCATCCGCGCCGAAGCAGGCGAGGACCTGCGCTTTTACATCCGAACGCGAACGGACAATCCTCTCCGCTTTCCGGTGAAAGTCTGGCCGCTGGAGCAGTTCCGAGCCTATCAGCAGCAGCACCAGCTGACCCAGGGACTTTACTATGGTGGCATTGTCATCATGGTGATCTATAACCTTTTCGTTTTCTTTGGGACGCGCAATCGTTCGTACCTCTTTTACTGTCTCTTCGTTTTTTCCACAGCAGCTTACCTGGCGAGCGATAGCGGGCTTCTGACTCACTATGTTTTTACGGATTCGAGTTTTTGGAACAATAAGATTACGCTGGTCGCGATCTTAGGCGCGAACGTCTTCGGCCTTTATTTCGCGGCCTATTTTATGAACCTGCGCGAGCATGATCCGTTGGTCAACCGCCAGATATCGCGGTTGATTCCGGTGCTGTCGTCGATGCTGCTTGCTGTGCCCTTCTTTCATTATCATGTGATCGGTATCATTCTGACGATCGTGAGTACGCTGAATTCCCTGGTGCTGATGCTTTTGACCGTTCGTGGACTGATGCGGAAGCAGCGTGAGGCCTATTTCTATGCGGCGGCGTGGTCGAGCCTTCTGCTTGGAACGTTCACCTATGGGCTTTTGTCTTTGGGATTCATCCAGCCGAATTTTTTTACGGAAAAGGGGCTGCAGCTGGGATCCTTCTTTGAAGTGACGATCCTGTCCTTTGCTCTGGCCGATCGACTGAATCAGTTGCAACTGGGATTGAAAGAGGCCAACAGTCGCCTGGCTCATTACCTGCAGCATGTGGAAGAACAGGTGCTGATCAAAACGCGGGATATCCGTTCCATCATGGAGCATATTCCGATGGGGGTGTTTTCGATTATTCCCGGGCTCAAGGTGCATAAGGATCACTCGCTCTTCATGGAAAAACTCTTCTACAGAAAAGAGATTGAAGGGATGGATGCGATCCAGCTGCTGTTTGAATATGCTCTGATCGATGCCGATCAGAAGGCCCAGATGGCATCGGCGCTGCAGCTTTCGATCGGTGAGGATCAGTTGGCGTTTGAATTGAACAGGCCTGGCCTATTGGAGCAGGTGGAAACTCAATTCAAAGGCGAGCGGCGGATTCTGCATCTTCTTTGGAATCCGGTTTGCAATGATGCGGGCGTGCTCGAAAAGGTCCTGGTAACGGCGCATGATATCACGCGGCTTTTGATGCTGGAGGATGAATCGCGCAGCCAACGGCAGGAGCTTGGCATGATTCGAAGGATTCTGGAAGTCCCGGTTGCCTCGTTCCATTCCTTTGTTCGAAAGGCGGAGCAGCTGCTGCAGGAGTGTGAAGCCATGGCGGAGGACGGTCGCGAGACCTATAAGAAGGTTCTGCTGTTTCACATTCACACGCTGAAGGGCACGGCGCGCTCGCTTTATTTCAATGAGATCGCAGAGCTTTGCCATCATATTGAAGAAAAGTGCGCCGCGGCCACGGCTGCAGAGCTGAAGGTGATGCTGGGTGAAGTGAAGGGGATGGTGCATAGGTATCGGGATACGGCTGTGAATAAGCTGGGACGGCGTCTGGACACCCATGAGGATCTGCGCCTGCCGACCGGATTTTTACGGGATATTCTGCAGGATTTGGCCGCTGCCGGTGCGAGCGGACGAGGGGCTCAGACGAGAATGCAAACGCTGGAAGCTGCGCTTTTCCGGCCTTTGAACGAAGTCTTGAAGGAATCGCTCAAGGCCACGGTGCCCTTGGCTTTGGAGCTGGGCAAAGCGGAGCCGCGGATCGAGATCGCTGCTGAGGGTTGGGGCGTGACGCAGGCCGGGGCGGATATGCTGATGGGCGTGCTCACGCATCTAGTGCGGAACAGCATGGATCATGGTTTGGAGCCTGCTGGGGAACGGCAGAAGGCTGGGAAGAATCCTCAAGGCTTGATTACGGTGACCGCGGATGTGGATGCGGGGCAGCTCAAGCTTGCATTTGCGGATGATGGTCGTGGTTTGAATCTGAAGGAGCTTAGGAAGATCGGGATGCAGAAAGGGTTGATTCAAGGGAATGCTTCGCTTTCTGATGTCGTGGAGCTGGTGTTTCAGCCCGAGCTTTCCACCCAGAATCATGTGTCGCTGGTATCTGGACGCGGGATAGGGATGGCGGCTGTTCGGGATTATCTGCGGCGCGAGGGTGGGGATGCTGTGATCAGCCTGGGGGCTGTGGATGAAGGGCTGGGGTTTGTGGAGTTTAGTGTGAATATTTTGCTGCCGCCTGCCGTGTGGAGCAGGCTGCAGCCGGTGGGGTTGTCGAAGTCGGCTTAAGGTTTTTTGTTTAGAGCGGTGCTGGGGTCAGGTGGATCCGAGGACCGTCCGGAGTTGTTGCTACGAAGACCAACTGTTGACCGAAGGCAGCGAGACTGAATGCATCGCTGGAGCCATTGACGTTAATGTCTTTGACTATAATTGTTCCTGACTCTGTACCATCTGACTTCCAAGGTTCGAGATTGTGAATTCCATCGTGAGCTCTGAAGTACAATAAGTTGCCCACAGCTGTGAGCGAGGTCATCGAGCTGCCGATTGTTCCTGTTCGAATGTCTTTCACAAGGACAGTCCCGGACTCAGTGCCATCAGATTTCCAGAGTTCGGTGCCGCTCGTGCCATTATCAGCTGTAAAGAATAATGTTCCATTGACAGTCGTGAGGTTTCCCGGAGTACTTCCGTTTAGGCCGGTGCGGACATCTTTTACCATCATTGTTCCTGCTTCCGTACCGTCCGTTTTCCAGAGTTCACGGCCTGAAGTCCCGTTGTCTGCCCGGAAATACAGGTATCCTCCGAGAATTGCAAAGGGCGCCGCGCCAGCTGCTGAAAGACCATCCGAGTTTCCAACGCGTATGTCTTTAACCATGACGGTGCCTGCGTCTGTACCATCAGACTTCCAGAGCTCCCGTCCGTAATCGCTCAGTTCTGCGCTGAAGAACAGTGTGCTTCCCATGGCCATGAAATCTGAGGGTACAGTGTCGGTCATGTTATCCAAGTCTTTGACCTTGACTGTTCCGCTTTCTGTGCCGTCTGATTTCCAAAGATCGAAATCACCGTTGCCATCGTCAGCTGCAAAGTAAAGGATTCCGTTGACGTTTGTTAGCGATGCTGGCGAACTGGATGATGAACCTGAATTTATATCCTTGACCAAAGTCGTTCCAATTTCTGTCCCATCCGATTTCCACAATTCAGCCCCGGTCGTGCTTTCAATTCCTGTAAAGTAGAGAGTTCCATTGACGTTGATCAAAAGGCTGGGGACAACCGATGCGCTCGGTTTAACTTTGACAGTGCCTGCTGTCGTACCATCCGTTTTCCAAAGGCGAACTCCCGATCCATCATCTGCAGTAAAATAGAGGACCCCTCCCACGCTCTCAAAATTCGAGGGAGAGCTATTCGACGCCCCTGTGTAAATGTCTTTGACTAGCGTCGTACCCGCGAGCGTTCCATCCGTTGCCCAAAGTTCGGCTCCATGGGTGCTTGAATTTCCTTGGAAGTAAACCTTGCCAGCAAACTCGGCAAAACCACTTTGGATGTTGAGTCCTGCTGACGAGATGACATTCGGCACCAGCCGATATTCCTTATAAGCATTCACATTGCCATAACCACTCGAAGGAACACAGGCCGATTCACTCAAACGACTGTAGCGATCCGATGTGGTGGCATCGGAGGCATAGGAATAATAAGTCGCAACCGTATGATAAGAAGCATTGCTATCATCACAATCCGTAGTCCCGAGACTCGCGGCTAGATACCCAGCCGGCAGCGAAGCTCCGGTGCAGAGCGACCCGGAACTGGCAATCGAATGCCCATCATTGTCCGCATCCCGATGCGAGTAGGCGAGCGTCTGCCATTTCGTGGCGTCGGTGCTATCACAATCGCTATAGACAACCTGAGCCAACGTTAAAGTATAAGCAGTATTGGAAGGACAAACCTGAGAGGACTGCGAACCATCCGCATAGCCATCTCCATCCGCATCCGTGAGTTTATAGCGAGTCACCCGAAGCGCATCGTTTTCACCAGGACAAAGATCCTGATCATCGGTGACGCCGTCCATATCTGTATCAGCAGTAGCACTGGTGTTTCCCGAACCTGATCCTGTGCTCCCACTGCCTCCCGTATTCGTATTGCCTGAGCTATCGTTTGTGGTCGAATCAGTTGATGGCGAAGGGCTGGTTTCGCTGGCGACATCCTTATCATTCTTGCCCGCAGGGCTGCCGGGAAGGGGACCCGAAGACTTGTCCGTGCCTCCTGTTTCCTCACCCGTGGCCGGGGCCTCGTCGCCTTGAGCGCTGCCCTTTCCGCCTGGTTTGGTGCAGGCGGTGAAGGTGATGAATAGAGACATGGCTATGAGCGCTTTCATGGGCGACTCCAAAATTATTTGGAAATCCACTTTCAACGCTATTCGGTGAGGCCCGGTTAAATTATTAAGCAGGTTGAGTTTTAATTTTTATTTCCCAATGCAGTGTTCAATGCTGAAAACGGAAGGCGGGTTGTTTGAATCCAAGTTGATGGATTCATAAGGCAATTTAGGGGTCCAAAAAAACCAAACATGGCCTCGTCACACAGCGTCAGGAACTTGAACTTTTGGCTTCTGCCCGGCGAGTTAAACGCGCCGGACGGGAGCTTGATGATCAGTTTGAGCTAAAAATGGGACTTCACTGCAGGCTGATGAAGTGGGGCCGTGACAGGAAACTTTCTTCCAAACGAATCCGCGAATTATCCTGACGGGGATGGCTTTCCCTTTTGATTTCAAGGGTTAACTCCTTACCGCGGGGGAAGCGGGCCAGCTGCTCGCGACTGAAGACCAAACGTAAGGATTCTTTCGTATAAAGGCACTCTTTCACAGAGGGATCAGCCGTGGATATCACAGTGGGCTCGTAGTTCAGGCAGAGGGTGATTTCATCTTCACCGAAGAGTGGTTCACCTTCCATGAGCACGGTCAGCTCGCGATCACCGCGGAGCGCAGTTCCTTCAGACGGAACTTTGATGGAAGTCGGTGCGGGAACCTTGGCCTCTGTGACAAAGACTTCGCCATCGTTATTCACATAGCGGAATTCCAGAGGCATGTTCGGCGTGCGGGTCATGGGCATTTCAAGATTATAGCTCGCCGAGTTGAGTACGTTGCTATACTTCATAGGCGTGCTGTTGAAAGTGATCGTGCTGCCATCGGTAAGCTTAAGACTGGTACCGAGATTGTCTTCATAATGAAACGAAGCCGAGGCTTTGAGTTGGCTGCTGCCTTCATCGTAGGTCACTTCGTAGGATTGCTCGATGGTGCTCTGCTTCACATCCGCAGAACGGCCGGTGCCGCAAGCTGTCAGGGCAAGCAGGGGTAAAAGAAGCCAAGAGCGAGTTTGTTGCTGCATGTGTGTGTCTCCGCAAGCCAAGGGTTGGTGTCTGGCTCTTATCCTTTCGCAAATCCTATGCCGCCACTTTTCAGGTCATTTTGGCCGAAAAGGCGCAACTTTCAGTCCTCAGCAGGACGTATCACGGCAGGAATTTGTTGCAGCTGTGAACGAGAGTTTACACGCTCAGGCAGGCGTTGAGGGAATTTCCACATAGTAGAGGGCCTTGGCATCCCGGTCATCACGGACCTGTATGCCGGCTCCCTCCAGATCGAAGCTCTTGAAGCGCTCGCGCATTTCCGCGTCCAGGCTCATCCAGACCTTCCTTTGAATGATGATGACGCTGCTGGGGGCGCCATCGGGGAAGATGGTGCGGCGCATGCCTTCATATCGCGTTGCCAGAATCACGGAGCGGCCATAGACGTCGTATTCACGGGTACCTGTCGAAGGGAAATAGCCTTCGATCGTATCGTAGGCGATCCCGATGCTGCAGTGAATAGGTTCGGCATAGGCGAAGAGACGAGCCTCTTCATGAAAAATCTGCACAAAACGCAGAGCCAGCTGCACCGAGGAATTGGCAAGGTTTCCCATGCCCGGCGTTCGGAAGGGAAAACCCACCGAGCATAGAAAGCCATCACCCATCTCTTTGATGCGGTAGCCTGTGGCCGTCAGCTGCTCGGGATCGTAGCCTTCGTCAATAATGGAAAGACAGCGTTTGATGGAGTTTTCCAAAAACGACTTCACATGAATATGCTCGATCCGCGAGGAACCGATGATATCAAAGGCCAGAACGCAGGCCGTGCTCTTGCCGGTCGGCATCGTTTCTTCCAGGGGTTTGCCCTGCTGCATCATATGCAGCTGATGCGGATAGAACACCTTGGCGAGCTGATTATAGCTGTGGCGCCGCATTTTTTCCTCGACCCTGAGGTTTTGAAAGAAGCGGTCATAGATCTGCGCGATGGCAAAGGACTGGCAGATGGTGAAGATCAGAAAGCCGATATGGAAGAAAAAGGCCTGCAGTTCATTGAACACAAAGATATTGATGAGGTCGATCACCGAAGCCAGAAGAATGGCCAGGGCCCCGATGGCAATGGTCAGGGCCGCCGTTCTTTTCAGGTAAACAGCCCGGAAGATGACGAGGATGAACCAGATGGAAAAACCCGACCCCAGAATGAAGAACCAGTTGATCAAATGCGTGAAGGTCAAAGAGGGCAGGAGGAGCGTGCAACTCAGAACCACGAAACTGCCAATGGCCACCAGCACCCAGCGCATCTTTAATTCATCAGGGAAAAGACGCTGGACATAAAACCAGATCAGCGGCGGGCAGAGATAAAGGCTCAGGTATTCCATGCGGAACATCGTCACCCAGCTAAGGTCATCGATGAAAAACTCAAAGATGCGCGTGCCGACCGTCGAAAGGCGCGTGCCCACCGCGAGGCAGCAGAAGGAAAAGGCAATCGTCACGATTTCACGGCGCAAAAAGAAGAGAGCCAGATGATAGATGCCAATGGCCCAGATGCCACCGATGAAGGCGATTTCGATGAGTTGATTCATCCGCGCCGTATGCGTCAGACTTTCGAAACTTCCTATGCGCATCGCTCGCCAGGTGCCGCCGCGCGCATGATGGAAATTGGAGATCTGCACGACGATGTCATAGCTTCCCGCATCCGGCAGGCGAAGAATGCCTGAATTCCTGGAGGGAATGGATGTTTCCTCGGTCGTGCCGACGTTTCCGGCCTTGAAGAACTCAACGCCATTCACAAAAATCTTCACGGCTGTCGACATGTGCGGAATCTCAAGTGCCATGTCCTTGGCATCACCGACATCGACCCGCAGATGATAGGTCGCATATCCACAGCAGACTTTCAGCTGCTTATGCCAGGTCGCGGGCATGGGGAAATATTGGATAGGTATCCGTTTTTTCACCTCGTCCGGAGATAAAAGCTCCATCCAGAAAAATTCCCAATGACCCTGAAGAAAGGTGGCATCCCCACGCGCGAAATTCCATTTGCGCAGATCAAGGTAACCAGGCTGCGTGGGAATAGCCGCCTCACTCGCCGATGCAGTGAAGATGCCGGCAAGAAGCAGGGTCCATAACAATCGAAGCAGTTTTCCCATGCCCTCGTAGTCGGCATTTTCGGCTGAAAGATAAGGATCTTGCGAAGATTTTAAAGCAGGCTTTTGATGAACTGAACCATGCCCTGCGAGTAAATTTTATCGTCTGCAAAAATTTTCCAGAAAGCCGTGTGATCCTGGACTTTTAAGGAAAGGTGAACACGAGTTCCGGGAAGGATAGGGGCCGGGAATTTGGCTTTCCTGACCTCGCTCAGCGTCAGACTCTGATCCAGGATCCTTTGCAAATGATCGAGCACCAGATCGAGCTGCGCCACAGCAGGGAAAATCGGATGTCCGGGAAAATGCCCATCGAAACAGGGATGGTCCGCGGGAATCAGGATGTTTTCAACAGTAAAGTCCACCGTTCACCTGAATCGTTGTGCCATTGATATAGGAGCTTGCGTTGGAGGCGAGAAAACCAACCACCTGCGCGACTTCATCCGGTTCACCCATGCGTCCTATGGGAATGGCTTTGATCTGCTCAGGACCCACGACAGCGTCGGTCATGTCGGTCGCGATCCAGCCGGGACTCACGCAATTGACGAGGATCCCTTTGCGAGCCACTTCCCGCGCGAGTGATTTGCTGGCCGCGACCAAAGCGCCTTTGGCCGCCGCATAATTGGTCTGTCCAGCCTGTCCCGTTTCACCGGCGAGACTGGCCAAAAGAATGATGCGACCCCAACGCTGTTGAATCATATGGGGAAGAAAGGCCTTGTTCAGGTGATAGAAGGAATTCAAAGCCAGCTGAATCGGCTCAAAAAAAGCCTTTTCCTCAAGGAAATAAAAAAGACCATCCGCCTTGCTCGCGGCATTGTGAATCACGATATCAAAACCCGGCTGCCAATCCAGGGCCGTTTTCACACAGGTTTCAATGGATCCGGGATCATTCAAATCCATCGAAAATGCGCGGATATGATCCTCGCCGTTCAGATCCTTGATCAAGGCGCTGGCCGTGTCCGCACCCTTGCAGTATGTGAAGGCTACCGAATGATGCGGGAGCGAAGCAAAATGCCGAACGAGGGCGGCGCCAATGCCGCGATTGCCGCCGGTGATGAAAACGCGCTTCATGATACCGATCCTCGGGTTTCCTGGTAAAAACTCATCATGGATCGGGCCACGGTTTCACCCTGGTATTCCAGGGTAATGCTCGCCTGGCTTAAGGCATCCATCTCGGTTTCTATGGTGACTTCAGCCAGCATCGCATCCCCGGGAACCAAGGGTGGTCTTTGCAGCAGCGCCCATTCCCTGATGGATAATAAAAATCCAGGGGCCGGGGCCCCATGATCCGAACCGCGCAGCGCGCCGCAAACCGTCGCTGCGGCCTGAGCCATTATCTCAAGCAGCCAGTGATAGCGAAAACTTTCGCTTTCGTTCCAGTAGGGCTTGCCCTTCGCGAGGATACTGCTCACACGACCCTTCTTTTGACCGGGATCCAGATCAATCAGATCATTGACGAGGAGCATGGGGCCCTTATGCGGAATCAAGGTATCGGGAGCCATCGGGTGACCAGACTTTCTCCTGAAAGGGAGCGGACCAAGCGGGCCGCAAGAGGACGTCCCTGGTTCAGGAGCCAGGGTGGAATCCTTGAATCGTGTTCCGTAAAAATTTCAGGACTGCTGCTGTTAAAATCGTCGAGCGTTCCCTCGCGGCAGAAATCGAGGACCTGCAGTGCATTGTCAGCCTGATTGCCGAGCAAAAGGATTTCCGCCTGGGCCCGATCGGCTCCATTCGATCCCAGATACTCATGAGCATGAATGACAAAGCTCATGGAATCGAGGCCATGCACCATGCGCAATTGCGCAAGCTGCAGGCAGTTATCCGCAGACAGAAAACCACCCGAGAGAGCATAGCAGGCATGCCGAATGCCGTGAGTCATGGATAAATAGGCGAGCGCCGCATTCTGCACGGAATGCTGAAATTCCTTGGGTGAAACAGGCAGATCATGATCGGCGATGGCCCGCGTGACCTGAAGCATGGCACTCAGCTCGCCAAAGCCACTGGAATAAAAGATTGGCGCTTCCTGCTCACGGGCTTTCCGCATGGCATCGGGAGCGAGAGCATCCAAAGCGGCAAAGGCTTGCACGACCGATTTTTGAAGAGCGGTCATGCGCCGGAAAAAAGGTGAAGCCAGGCGCAGCTGACTTTCCGCTGTCCACTCTTCCGACACTGCTGCGTGAAGATAAACCTTGTTCATGGCTGCTCCGCCGCAAAAAGCAGGGAAATATTGCTGCCGCCGAAGCCAAAGGAATTGCTGAGGGCCTTCTTATGCCCGCGCAGCCGCAGCATCGCAACGGTGATGGCCGCTTCCAAAGCACCGGCCGCACCCAGATAATGGCCGCTGAGGCCCTTGGTTGCATGCAGACGATCCAGCTGCCCAAACACAGCCGTCACAGCGTCGGCTTCAGCGGCATCGTTGCCTTCCGTGCCGGTGCCGTGCGCGTTGATATAATCCACAGCATCCGGGGTCCAGCCTGCATTCGCTAAAGCCAATTCCATGGTTTTTTTCATCCAGACGCCCTGAGGTGCAGGCTGCACCATATGATGCGCCTCGGAAAGAGCGGCATAGGCGCGAATCGTGGCGAGTCCCGGGCTTTTCGGTTCTTTTTCCAAAAGCAGAAGAGCCCCGCCTTCACCCAGATTGATGCCTTTGCGATTCGGTGAAAAAGGCTGGCAGACATCATGATCGAGGATCTGAAGACTGTCGAAGCCATGCAGGGTCACGCGGTTTAAGATATCAATGCCCCCCGCAATCGCAACCTTGCACATGCCGGAGCGCACCGCATCAAAAGCCTGGCCGATGGCCTGGGCCGCAGCCGCGCAGCTTGATGAAAACGTGAAGTGAGGGCCGCGGAGCGGAAAGATTTTCCGCATTTCCTGCGTGATCCATACCTGCTGCATATCAGGGGAAAGGAAATTCATAAGCGGCAGACCCGAGGCGCGATGCTGGGAAAGAGCAGAAAAAAATCCATCAATGCCACAGGTCGTCGTGCCCACGAAAAAACCGATATCCTGCGGCGCGAAACGATCAAAGACCCCGGTCTCGCTGTGCAGCCGCTCGATCATGCCCTGCATCACGCGGCGCATGACCTGATCGGATTTCATGCGGTCCTCGGGTGGAACGCCGTAAGCCTCCAAAGGCAATTCGCCGAGCGGAGCCGGGATCCATTCCGCAAAACGGTGATCGCGTCTTATACCCGCTTTTTTGTCGATAACGGCCGCACCCAGGTCCTGCCAGCACGAGCCAAGAGCCGACGCGACGCTGATGCCTGTGATGCTGATGGGGGCGCTTTGCATGATTTAGTTCGCTGCCTGCATTTGGCTTTGGTGGATGGCTTGAGCGATGCTGCTGACGTTCCGCAGAACACTGCGGCCGTTCTCATCATTTTTGACTTTGATCGCATAGCGTTTATCGAGTGCGACCACGAGTTCCAGGACATCTATGGAATCGAGTCCAAGACCATCCTGAAAAAGCGAGAGCTGATCGTCAATGCGGTCCGGCGTCATGCCGGGCAGATTGGAAACCTCAAGCAGGAGCTGCTTGATTTCGCTTTTGATTTCGTCGACTGACTTTTGCTCCGGCATAGTAATATCAACCTCCCAAGGTACTCATTCTCAAGAATCCTGCTGCGGCCTCAGCACCATCAAACTGTGGCTGATCCCGAGGTTGTCGATGATGTTCTCCAGACGGAAACCGGCCTCATGGGTCAGGCGCACTATCGTTCGGGTGTCATACATTTTACTTTGCCCATTGGCAATGGCCGTGAAATACGGCGAGGTTTGCAAGAGGCAATACGCAGGCACCTTCGGCTGCCGATCCCAGAATGTGTCCAGGATGAAAAGACGCCCATCGGGTGTAAGCGAGGATCGTGCCAGCTGCAGGATTTTCAAAACGTCTTCTTCGTTAAAGCACACCAGAAACTGGCTCATCCATGCCGCCTGGAATCCGGAAGGCAAAGTGGCGTGAGGAGACAGCAGGTCAACGGCATGGTAATGCAGGCGTTGGCGCCAGGGTTCATTCTGACTTTCCGCCTGGGAAAGTTCAATCTGCGAAGGAAGATCGGCGATCGTGACATTCAGCTGGGGCTTCGCAGTCAGACAGGTGCGGGCAAAGCGTCCCGTATTGCCGCCGATATCGAGGAGGCTCCGCACATCCTCCGCGAATATCATCGGCAGAGCTGCGCCAAATGCTGAATCAGAATAGTAATGATCAAAAGCGAGCCAGGACTTGCGTATGTGGTCCGGCAGCTCATTCAGCCCCTCATACACGGTGGGCCAGGGGCCGAGCTCCTTCAATCCGGCAGGTTTGCCGGTACGCAGCGCCTCTTCCAGGTGAAAAAGACCCTTGAAACACACGTCATAGATGAAATCAAAGTTGATGGCCGTCATCGTATCCAGGGCCAGCACATGCCCGAGTTTGGTCAGATGGAAACGATCGTCCTGTTGCCGCAGTGCGCCCATGGCCAGACCGGATTCGAAAAGAATGCGGACAGCATAAACGCTCAGATCAAGACGTTCCGCCGCACCGTCCACGCTCAAACCTTCACCGACGGCGTCTTCAAGTGCAGTCAGGACTCCCATGCGCTTCATCGCCATGCAGACCATGAAGCTGACAGGAGCAAAGGCAAGTTTCTGAGCTTCCAGCATGGCTTCTTCGAGATTTTGCCGCCCGGGCGAAAAGCGGGGAGTGGTTTGGAATAGGGAATCGAGCACGGAAAACTCCTTGCGGCTGCGCTCCACTTCAAGCCTGAATCCATTGAAGCATCAAGGATTGAAGGGCGTTGACAGATAAAGGCAAAAGATCTTAGGTTCAAGTGGGATAGCAGGACAGCTCGTCCCGGACAGGGAAAATTTCACGCCGTCAGCAATGAAGCCTTGGGATCTTGAAGAAGATTAGCGTTTGCACAAGGGGCTGGCAAGCACAACGAATTGACAGGTAATCGCAGGATGAAGCCAAATCTTGAAACTGTGCAGAATATCATCTGGATCCAGACGAGTTTTCTGGGTGACATCATCCTGCAGACCGCTGCTTTGAATTATGTGAAAGCGCAGCATCCTTCCCTACGGCAGTATCTGATCACCACGCCTTTGGGCGCCAAGGCTTTGGGTGGGCATCCGGCGCTGGATAAAATCGTGGTCTTTGACAAGCGCGGCCGGTCGATGCGCAAGGCTGTTCAGTCGGTGAAAAGCGACTTAAAGGACTGTGGACGGGAAGGGACAGTCCTGCTTCAGGCGCACCGGAGCGTAAGATCCAGTCTTTTGGCTGCGGCGCTTGGCTTCTACACGATCACTTACGATGAAACGAAATTTGGTTTCCTCGCCGATCGGCGCGTGCCGCGTGTGGCTGTTCTGCATGAGACCCAGCGCATCAGTCTATTGCTGGAACCGCTCGGTGCATCGCGGGCAGAGCTTTTTACCGCGCGGCCCTCGCTGGCTTCCGCGTCCACGCCTTTGGCTGTTGACCTGCAAAAACGTACGCAGGGTCAAGGGCTCGTCGCGATTGCTCCGGGCAGTGTCTGGGGCACCAAGCGTTGGCCGGTTTCGCATTTTATTCCGATGGCGCGCATCCTTTTGAAAGAAACGCCGCATACTCTTTTGATTTTAGGCAGCCAGGACGAGCAGGCAGCCGCCGCGGCCATGGAAGAGGGACTGCAGGATTATGCGGCCCGGGTGATTAATCTAGCCGGGAAAACGAGTCTGGATGATCTGAGGGGGCTATATCCACTGCTGGATCTTTTGGTGAGCAACGATTCCTCGCCTTTGCATTATGCATCGGCATTTTCCGTGCCCACTCTGGCTATTTTTGGCGCCACGGTCCCCGGTTTGGGATTTGGACCCCTGGCCCCGCGAAGGCTGGTGGCGGAAGTGGAGCTTTCATGCCGGCCGTGCAGCGATCATGGACCGCAGGAGTGTCCACTCGGTCATTTCAATTGCATGAAGACTCTGCTGCCGGAACGGGTGGCGTCGATGGCGCTTGGACTTTTGACGCCTGCATCCGCTTAGAAAGAAATTTTCACCGAATCGCCCGAACGCCTGGCTGGACCATGGTAGACGGCTTCGATGTTGTTGCCATCAGGATCCAGAACAAACGCCCCGTAATAGCCTTTGTGATAGGGCCTGAGTCCGGGCGGGCCGTTATCGCGACCTCCGGCTTTGATCGCGGCTTCGTGAAACTTTTGCACGGTCTGTTCATCGTGCGCTTGAAAGGCAAGATGCACACGACCGGTGAGTTCACCGTGCGCGGCCCGGCTTTCTTTGGATGAAATGAAAAGTTCATCCGCCCAGACATGATCCTCGGATTCACCGCCGAGCGGAATATCAAGAGCCGCGAAGATCGCCCGATAAAATTTCTTGCTGGCTCCTATGTCCTTGACCACGATGTGGACATGATCAATGAGCCGTCCTCGATAAACATCCATGAATTGGTTCCCCCTTTTCCGTTACATTATAAAGAATGAATGCTGAAATCCACTGCCAATCCTGAAAAATGCAATTCAGGGACTTACCCACTTTGCGGCGGCGTCTTGCATCATGCATACTGAGGAAAAACCGGAGGCTCGCCATGACATTCGACCAGATGATCACCTTCATTGTGGATCGCATCGAGAAGGGTTATGCCAACCATCCTGATGATAACGGCGGGGAAACGAACTGGGGCATCAGCGCGCGTGCGCATCCCGAACTCAAGGGGCGGATCAAGACGCTGACGCAAGACGAAGCGAAGAAGATTTATCGCAATGCCTATTTCACGCCCGCGCAGATTGCGAAGTATCCTGCCAAGGTTCGTCTGGCTGTGTTCGATGGGGCCATCCATCACGGTGTTGTGAGCAACAATAAAATCGTGCAGCGAGCCTTGAATCGCATGGGCTATAAGCTTCCGGTCGATGGCGTGGTGGGGCCGATGACCCTGGCCGCTTTGAAGAAGGCGGATCCTTTGACCTTCCTTGCCACCTACAGTCAGCAGCGGCTGGAGCTCTTCAAAAAGCACGAAGACTACGACTGGGCCGGGGCGGGCTGGGAATACCGACTGTTTCTGATCTGTGCCGCGTCCTAGTGACACTATTTTATTACCCTTATGGCGGACTCGCGGCCCAATCCCTCGCGAAAAGCCTTTCCCCACCTTGGCCCTTGTATTAGGTTAGGCAGGCAAAATCCCCATCCTGGGGAACGATCTTTTTTTGAACGGGAAAGGATATCACCATGGGTGAACAGGACGCACTTGCGACCATTAAGAGCGACGTGGAAAGCAATAAGGTGTTTCTCTACATGAAAGGCACTCCTGATGCGCCTCAGTGCGGTTTCTCCGCGCAGGTCGTTCAGGTTCTGAAAAATTACGGCATCAATTACGGTTCGCGGAATGTCCTCGAAGACTGGGACATCCGTGAAGGCATCAAGAAATTCGCCAACTGGCCGACGATTCCCCAGCTCTATGTGAAAGGCAAATTCGTCGGCGGCTGCGATATCGTTTCGGAAATGCATCGCAAAGGCCAGCTGGCCGAAGTGCTGAAAGACCTCTAAGATCTTCCATGAAGGATATGTGAGTATGAGCATTCGCCCCTCTGATTTCACCAAAGTCGTACATGCCGGTGTCGAACCTGATCCGCGCACGGGCGCGATCATGACGCCGATTTTCCAAACCTCGACCTATGTGCAGGAAGCACCGAACCAGCATAAAGGCTGGGATTATTCGAGAGCCGGCAACCCGACCCGTGATGCTCTGGAGGAGGCGTTTGCCGCTCTGGAAAACGCCAGGTACGGTTTGGCTTTCTCGTCCGGACTGGCGGCCGAGCAGGCCATTATCCAGATTCTGAATCCAGGCGACCACGTGCTCGTCTGTGATGATGTTTACGGCGGAACGGGCCGACTCTTCCGTCGGCTCTTCGCCAAGTACAACCTGACTTTCGATTTCATCGACATGACCACGGTGAAGAATGTCGAGGCTGCGGTCAAGCCGAACACGCGTCTGGTTTGGATTGAAACGCCGACCAACCCGCTCCTGAAGGTCATTGATATCGAAGCCGTGACCAAGGTCGCGCACAAGGCGCAGGCGGTCGTGGTGGTGGATAACACCTTCGCCTCGCCGATCTTCCAATCGCCTTTGGAAATGGGAGCCGACATCGTCGTTCACAGCACGACCAAGTATATCGGTGGTCACTCCGATATCATCGGCGGTGCGGTGATGTTGAATGATGATAAACTCTATGAGCAGATTAAATTCGTGCAGTTCGCCGGTGGCGCTGTCCCGGGTCCTCTGGAATGCTTCCTGCTTCTGCGCAGCGTGAAGACGCTGGCTGTGCGCATGGAAAAGCATGATGTGAATGCCCTCGCTGTCGCGCGTTTTCTTTCCGAGCATAGCCGCGTGAAGGACGTTTTCTTCCCCGGTTTGCCTTCGCATCCGCAGCACGCCTTGGCGAAAAAACAGATGCGTGGTTTCGCGGGCATGGTGTCCTTCAACCTGAAGGGCAGCTATGATGAAGTCGTTAGCTTTCTGCAGAAGCTGAAGGTGTTCTCGCTCGCCGAGAGTCTGGGTGGAGTGGAATCCCTCGTGAACCATCCTGAGAAGATGACTCATGCTTCGGTGCCGGAAGAGATGCGGAAGCAGCTCGGCATCGGTCCGAATTTGATTCGTCTGTCCTGCGGGATTGAAAGCGCCGATGATCTGATCAAGGATCTGGATCAGGCTCTGAAAAACTGAAAAACTTCGGATATCGGAAGGCTTGCTTAGGCCTTCCGCTTTCAGCCCCAGCCCTTCCTTTTCGTACGTTTTCCCCTGGAAAAAATGCCCAAAAGATTCCGAACTGCAGCTTTTAAAGGCTCTGCGTTCTTATTCAATTGTTTGGTCTTTTCCGCTCCTTTAGCTTACAGGCAGCATCATAAAGCAGCTATCAAGGAGAACGTGCATGAATGTTCAACGAGTGAGTACAGGCGGAGTCTGGGAAAAGAAAGTCGGCTACTGCCGGGCCCTGCGCACCGGAAATTTCGTCTTCGTCAGCGGCACCGCGCCAGTCAAAGACGGTCAGGTCGTGGCGCCCGGAAATGCCTATCTGCAGGCCCGCCGCTGCTTTGAAATCGTGAAGGAATCCTTGGAAAAATTGGACTGTCCGCTTTCCGCCGTGGTGCGGACGCGCATGTTTGTGACCGATGTCTCCCGCTGGGAGGAATACGGCCGCGCTCATCAGGAATTCTTCGGAGATTTCCCGCCCACGACAGCCATGCTGGGAATCGGCAGCCTCGTCGATCCTGAGATGATGATCGAAGTGGAAGTGGATGCGATCGTGGGTTGAAGGCTTGGGGTGGAAAAGGAAAAATCCAAAGGGCGGGCCTTTGGATTTTCCTGGTTTGATTATTTCACTACTGTATTCAGGTAAGCGAGCAGGTTGTCATAGACTTCAATCAGTTCCGGGGTCAGATCGGTGCGGTTCAACTTCCAGTTGCCAACGTCAGTGAGAACCTGATTGGCAATTTCTGTGTGCTTGGGTTGACCAGGCTCGTAAGTCTGGGCTCCCCCACCGGCAGACCATGATTCCGTGATGCGACCTTTGGCATCGAAGACCAGATTTCTGGCTGAAATCCTGTTCTGATAACTATATGTCACGGCCGACTGACTGGCGTCATAAGAAAGGGTCGTCATGCTCTGGAAGCCGGTGTAAAGGTTTACGGATTGCGAACCTACCGTTGCCGCGAGCTTCTGAAAGCTTTGCTCACTCTTGGGAGCGGGTGCAGCTTTCTCATCGTTAAGATACTTGACGAGCATGCCAATGAGTTCTTTTACAGCTGGATTCTGACTGGCTAGATCCTCGGCCGTATAAGACTGCAAGCTCTCTTTGATTTTAGTAACTATCTCCGTATGCGTCTGGGAACCTTTGCTGTGAGTTACAGAGCCACCACGGGTGCTTGCGACAATGCTCCCGTCGTCCTGAAAAATATAGCTCGTTACATACCCGAAGCTCGACGAGTTGTAATAGACTTCAGGGAAATTCATGGATTTTCCGACGTAAACCGATGAAGTGCTGCCGCTGTGAATTTGCACTGATCCGGCTTCCACCTTATCACGTAGGTCACGAAGCGAGACGGCCGGTTTCGGAGCAGCTACCAGCTTTTTCTCGATCTGGGCCCAGAGTTCGCGGTTGGTTTTTACGTCCTCGGGAGACGTCTCCACAGCATTATCGTCTGTCTCTTGGCCCCCAAAGGCCAGAGCAGGATACTTCTTATGGAGTTCCAGGATGGAGGACAGTTGAAATTCAGACAGCTCGCTGGTTTTCTCCAAAGCGAGTGCTTTCAGATATTTGATTGTGCCCTGAATGTCTTGATCGTTCAGGTCGATGTTGTTTTCCCGGACCCGCAGCCAATTCAAGGCATACTGAGCCTGTTTGCTGGGTGTATCGTAGGAAACTCCGTGAGGACAGACGATGTTGAAACGTTCAGCGCCTGGGATGGATTTGCCGTCGATGGATTCATAGGAAAGATCTTTGACCTGATCCAGTGTCACGAACGGATCGCTTTTTCCGATGGAAGAACGGGAAGGGCAAAGCAGGTCTTTCTTGATGGGCAAAGTGTATTTTAGTTTTTTATAGACGCCGTAGATTTCCACGCGGATATAATTAGCCTCGCAAGTAGTGCCGTTAACAGAGACTTTCCACATGCGACATTCACCGTCTCCCGTTTTCTTTCCGTATACAGGCATTATAGCCTCTGGGGGATATAGGAGAGGGGTCCGGACCTTGTCATAAAATCGTGATTCAGCAGTTAGGAATTGGGGGTTTGTTATTTCAGGATAGGTTGTCCTGCTTCGGTGAAAGTTCTGCTCAATTGTCGCTTGTACGGCGCTTTCAATGGTCAAGGCCTTCTCTGTACTCGCAATGACAAATTCTTCTGTTTCCTGCGATATGGTGAGCTGGAGTTCACCGTCTTCGTTTAGAACCGTTTGCTCCACCGTTTCGCACATGTTGGGTTCATTGACGATTTTTGCAGGTAAATACTCCTGCCAGGTCCACGCCGCTGCGCAGGTCTTGCTTTCGGTTAGCATGTCGACATAAGAAGTGAGTGCAAACGCACGGCTGGTCGAGGCCAAACAGGCGGCTGAGCCAGCGGTGAGGATAAGTAGCTTTTTAAGAGCGTCCTGAAGCATGAATATCGTTCTCCTTGGTGTGATGCAGGGTATTCAGTTTTGTTACTTTCTAACGCACATAACAGAATTTGCAGTGACGTAGGTTTTGGGAAAGGTCGCGCCGTTTCCACTGGATAGATTGACTATATACAGCTTTCCGTCGGTCGTTTCCGTGCTGGTCCAGGTACTGGGGGCATTATTCAAAAGAGTGACTTTCACTTCACTCCACATTTCATCCTGGGCAGCTTTAAGAGCTTCATCTTTCGTCGGCAGTCGCCAGTCACTGAATCCGCTGTAATCGAGCTTATCGCAGTAGGCAGCAGCGGCTGACCAATTCCGCAGGCCTTGATCCATTCGCTTAGCCCAAAGGAGAGAGGTGCTAATTTGCCTATAAACGCAGTCTTCGAGCCCATCGCATAACCCATTTCCATTCACATCGGCTGAGTCGTTCAGCTCCCAGTTTGCCTTTTCCGTCGAGCCGGAGTAGCAGTTGAGGTCGTCACTGTCTTCAGCGGAAAATACCTTGGTGTCGGTCAGGAGGTAGCTGGGGATCAGGTAAGACTGGTTCAGTGCAAAGCCCATGGCTTCGATAAGTCCAGTGCAGCCAATGTTGAAAAGTCGAGTTGCTGATAGTTTGGGTTCGGCCAGGAAATATTTCTCTTCACCTTGAAGGTCCATTCTATAGAGGAACTTGCCTTCCGGCTGACAGGTCAGGCGCGGCTGTTCGTCCACATTCCAATCATCGTATTCCTGGCTATCGATGTTGAAAGTCCGACTGGTGGAGAGTAAAGCGAGCGAAATTCCAAGGCTTTCGATCAGCCGCCTCGTGCCCCCTTCATCGGCCCCGCAGTCGATCCTGTAACCTTTGCCTTTGGAAACATAGACATAGAATTCAGCGGGTCCGTCTTTGACTTTATGAACCTTCACGGTCGGGTCATTCGGACTGGCTTTTTGCTGGAGGGTACTGGGCTTCTGCTCTACACCGCAGGCCGTGATGAGGGTCAGAAAAAGGAGGCTTAGCCTGGCAAGGAGATTCATGACTTCACTCTTCAAATGATTATGGAAATTAAGAGACCTATGTCATTTAGGCTCTAAAATAGGGAGCATCATGGCTCGCGCTGATAGGATGAAGCGGAACTTTGCGGAATATTGCATCCCTTGGCCATGGCCGCTTGCAATATGCCTCGCAGCCCTGTGTCGGACACCATTATCTGATTGAATGAACCTTTGCAAGGATCAGTCACATTGGTGTCACTCAAAAATTCCGTCACCCCCTGCATGAATATGAGAACCGCCACGTCTTGCCCTTGCAATTGGTGTAATTGTTTGCGAGTACCTTGTGCACCTTGTACCTCAGAGGATACCCATGTATCGCTTCTCCTTGATCCTTATTTCTCTTTTGTTTTCGGCTTTAACCGCTGTTGCTCAGGACAAGTCGGGCTCCCGCTCCGGACTCGTGAAGTTGCCGGAAGCCGGTGGGACGGTTGGAGCTGAGGGCGGGTCTTTTACTGTCAGCAGTAATAAAGGAGCAAGCCAATATAAGCTGCCGTTGCCCGAACTCCCCGTCCGATCCGGCTTTGGACCCTCGGTTGAGTTGACTTATAGCCAGTTTACTGGAGACAAAGGTCATGGTCTGGGGATTGGCTGGTCTTTATCCGTACCCTCGATCGACGTTTCATTGGAACTCGGGATTCCTCTTGCCGGTGAATTGGAAAGCGGTGAGTTTCGGAATTATCTCACGATGCAAGGACAGAAGCTGATCTTCATTCGCCGCGACGTCGGCGGTCTGGTCTATCGTCTGGAAGCGTCAGAAGAAGAAGTGCAGGTCACCTTCCATAAAAACGCCTATGCGGTATCGCATGCCTCAAGTGAAGCATCCATTCCTTCAGGTTTTGAAGTCCTCTATCCGGATGGCCGCCGGCAACTTTTCAGCGGTGATCCCTCTGTTGCCGAAAGCAGCGACAAGGTCGTGACCCGTTATCCTTTGGTCGCGGAAGTGGCTCCCTGGGGTGAAACGGTCCATTATACCTACGTGCAGGACAGTGGCCGCAGCTACCTTCAGGAAATTGTCTTTGCCGGTGGCGCTTCGCGCTATCGCTTCGAACTTTTTGAAGGTTCGGGACACTTGACTTCATTTATGATGGGGTATCCCCAGCAGAGCCGTAAACTCTATAGCAAGCTCGTGGCCAGCTATGGCGATGCGATCCAGGCCCAATGGTGTTTTGCCTACGTTGGACGCAACAGTACCGACCGTGTGGATTTTGCGGTCAAAGCTCATCAGGACTGCGCGGCTCAGGCGGCCAAGGACCTTTTCCCCAAGATCAACAACGACTCTCTTTCCGTATTGGATGAACTGCGTGCCATCTATCGTTTTGGCAATGATGCCCGCCTCAAGAACGAAACCGACCGTTTGCCTTCGATGTATTTCCAATATTCCTCGTGGACCGAGGATAGCCTCGCGAATCGCGATCTTGTTTATCCCATTCCCCAGCTCGTCAGTGAGTCAGGTTTTTCCGTTGAAAATTATGAGCTCGCCGACGCCAATCATGATGGCCTGGTAGATGCTCTTCGGCGTAACAGCAACGGCACCAGCGATGTCTTCTTTGCAACAGGTGACCTGAAACAACCGTTTTCGAATTCGACCTTCTGGACCTTGAAACGCGGTGCCACCCAGGTTTCCCCCGATCTTTCTTCGCCCGCCTTTCATTTCGCTGACCTGAACGGTGATTCTTTTGTGGATCTCCTTCAGCTGAATGTAAACGGTGATCAAAGCGCCATTTATCTTGGCAATGCCGATGGTAATTTCCAATGGACGGGTCTGCTCCAGAAGCTGACGCAGGATAATTCGTTGGGTCCGAATTCTTTTGAACGCGGGCGCGCTCAGTTTCAGGATATTAATGCCGATGGCCTGACCGATATACTTACGACCGCTTTTGATGCCACGGGTGCCACGGTTTGGAAAGTTTATCTGAACACGTCGATCAAAAACGGCGATCGTTGGAATTTCCGCTTCCTGCCGAAGACCTTCCGCTTCCCATTCGGCCGCAGTACCATGAACCTCACGGATCCAAATTTCCGTCTGATCGATGCCAACGGCGATCAGTTGCCCGACGTGGTCTATCTGAACGCTTCCCCGGAAGCGGACAAGAGTGGTCTTTGTCTTTACATCAATAACGGCCGACTTTATGACAACGGTCCCAATGATCTGCTCTTCGGCTCGGATGCCGAGGCGGATCCCCGTTGCGGTGCAGGTGGACGTTTCCTGAGTCTGAAGGGGCTGCGTGGGCAGCCGAACCTCTTTGGGCTCTGGCTGATCGATGTGAATGGTGATGGCATCATGGATGTCACCACTCTTGGTGAAGAGAACAGTGATCTTTTTGTCTGGCTGGGCTTTGGTGATCAGTCCCTGTCTGATTCTCCATTGAAATTGCGTCTCAATCTTCCCTTGACCGTTTCAGGCGGTGTGGATGCATCCCGCAGCCGTGTCGCTGATATCGATGGCGACGGACAGATGGAAATCCTGCTCTTTGATGCCGGCGCTGATGCCAAATCCAAAGCTGTGATGATTGACTTCAACCGTCAGACTGATCGTCAGTTGATCAAGTCCAACCTTCTGACGACTGTGGCGTTCGAGTCCGGTCTTCGTTATGACATTCGCTATGCAACATCCACCACGGAAAGGCTTCGTGATCAGCGTCTCGGCCGCCCGGTTTCGCCTTTGCATTTCCCTGTGGTATTGGCCAAGCAGGTTGTCATCTCGCAGGGTGTGCCTTCGTTGGCTCGCGAGTCGGTCGAGGTTCAGGAATATTTCTATCATCGCCCCTTCTATGATGCTGATGACAAGGACTTTCTAGGCTTCAGTGAGGTCGAGGTTCTTCGTTACGGGGATAACTATGCTGCAGAATCCTCGCTGACCCGTGAAGCTTATTATACTTTTGCCGTGGATCGTGCGGCCCGTAAACTTGCCGGCAAGCTCAAGTCGAAGGAAGTTCTGCGCGTTGCGGACGACGCCAAATACCGTGAAAAGGCCGCGCTGAGCAACAAGTTCGATCCGAATGATCCTGTGACTCATTCCTTTCTGGAGGAATCCCAGCGTCAGAGCCTTCCGGCTGTGAAACAGCTTGTCAGTCGTGAAAGTTTTGTTTGGGAAGTCGTTCCCAAGAGCGGTGACTGGATGTTCCTGCGACTGACTGAGGAAACATTTCAGAGAAACGGTGATGAAGAAGGCGAGGCAACCGCCTCACCTTATCTTAAAAAGAAGGTCTACGAGGATTTCGATGCCTATAACATGCCACATATGGCAAGGGAAACAGTCAGTGCACTGAACGGCCCCTTCCAGCAGCGTTTGCCTGAGGTCGTTACGGAAACCACTCTCGACTACGAAGAATCTCGTCGGAAGCTGAAGTCCCGTGGAATCATCGAAAGTCCTGATTATAGACTGGTTCAACGCAGTGGCGAAATCATTTCCTACCAGCGCTTTGTTTATGATGATCGCGGCCTTGTTGAGCAGGACGTGGATTTCGTTCAGAGCCGACTCAGCGATGATATCCCGGGCTTTTCAGGTGAACGTCTGACTGAGTATGAGCGCACGCTGACCTATGGCTATGATGCTTTCGGCAACCGGACGAGCGTTCGTGATCACTTCGGTCCAGTTGAAGTCGTGGAATATGATGCGCAGGGTTTGTTTGTCGTCAGTCGGACAACGCCCAAGGCCAACCCGGCTGCTGAGGATCTGGTTTGGAAGTTTGAGTATAAAAATGGTCGCCTGGATAAGTTCACCAACCCCCTTGGTCTAGCTGTTCAGATCGCTTATGACAACCTGGGCCGCCGTATTCAGTTCCTCGGGACTGATGGCAGCGAGCAGCGATATGAATATAAGCAGGGTTATCACGGCCTGCCGACTTTCGTTAAAACCCGCGTTCGTCGCTATGCGGATACGGTCAAGCCTGATGTTGGTGAGACGCAATGGATTGAGAGCCTCGACGCCTATCGTCCAGATGGTCTGAAGATTGCTTCCGTTGAAGACGCAGCGTCCGTCGCCGCGAATGGGGCACAGCCGAAGACCGGCATCCGGGTCAAGGAATATGCGGCCTATGACCGGAACAAGCAGAAGATTTTCACCTGGACGCCTTTCTCCATCTTTGATGGCTCTCCTTCCGTGGCCTCCATCTTTGCAGGTGGCCAGCAGATTCCGACTCCGGCGGATCAGATTGGTGTGCGCACGCATTATGACTTCCTGGGCCGCGTGGCCAGTGAGAAATTCCCAGCTGGCCTTGAGGTGGCTTACGAATATGCGCCTTGGGGCCAGGTCGCGCGTCAGAACTTCGACCGCCGTGGTCAGGCTGTTCGCGTTGCTATTTATAAGATCGAGCACGATCTTGGCCTCCATGCGCAGGTGGAGGAGGACATCAAGAGTGGTGAGACCCATATCACTCGTTTTGAGCGCGATGCGCGTGGTAATCTGAGTGCAGTTTACCTGCCAGGTGAAACCCAACCGCGGCGCCTGGTTTATGACAACCGCGGACTTCTGGAAAAGCAGGAGATTCCCGGTCTTGGAACGACCTACCAGCTTTACGATCAAAGGGATCGTCTGGTTGCATCGGTTCGTCTGGATAAGAATGAAAAGTCAAAAAGGGTCATCGAGAATACTTACGATAATCAGGATCGTCTGACCACGCAGATCCTGGACGGCAAACTCGCGCATTCCAATACCTACGATTTCTATGTCGATGGTTATGCGGCGGATGCGCAGAGTGTCAAGGCTGTGAAGAAGCCCTTGGGACTTCTCACCAGCACACGAAGCTATGATGTCACGCATAAGCTTTTCGATTTCGAAGAGAAGCTTGCCTATGACGCCGGCGGCGATATTGTTCATCGTCAGGTCAAGCTGGGCAAGGACATCTATCAGGAAAGTTACGAGTACCTTATAGATGGCAGTATCAAGAGCGTGAAAAACCCTATGGGGCTTGAAGGGTTCTATACGAGCGACGCTGCGGGTGCTCTGCGGTCGGTGAAGATTCGTCTGCCTGGTGCGCAGACTGTTGAATCGATCATGGATAGCATCAGCTACAATGCCAAGGGCCAGATTGATGAGATCCTTTATCGACCGGTGCAGGGGTCTTATTCGACCACGAAACTGAGTTATGATCCCCGGACACTCCTTCTGCAGAAAATCCAATCGAGTTTCTTTGACGGAAAGAACCGTCAGACTCTGCAGGATTTGACTCTGGATATTGATGGGCATGCCCATATCCTTTCCATCCAGGATGGAATTCAGGACAGTGCGCTTGGCCTTGTGAATCGTACGGCTCGCTTTGATTACAACTGGAAGGGCGAGCTGATCGAGTCCCAGCGTTTCCAGAAAACTCTGCATTACGAGTACAGCCCGATGGGGTCCTTTGTACTCAATGAAGAGCAAGGTCCTGGAGCCATCACCCAGCATCCCGACAACGCGATGATTCCGCAAGGACCAGCTGGACAGAATTATCAGTTTAACGATTTCGGTGAATTGAAGAGCAGTCCGAAGGTGATTGCGACTCAGTATAATGCCTTGGGTCAGCTGGTGTTCGTGGAGACCGCGAAAACCAAGAGCTACTTTGGTTATAATGCAGCCGGTGATCGCGTCTATAAGCGGGTTGTGGCCAAGGCCGACCAGTCGCTACAGGAATCCTTCTATCCCATGCGTTCGATGGCGGTCGAGCCGAAGGGATCGCAGTCCTATCTGTTCGTCGGCGAGTCCCGCCTCGTACGCCTCGAGGACAAGACGGGCGAGTGGTATTACTATCTGAAGGATCACCTGGGTTCGTCGGATATCATGATGCATGCCTCGGGTCAGCCTGTGGAGCAGATGCTCTATCAGCCCTATGGCACCGAGGAAAAACCTGAGGCTTTGTCTTCAGCCTGGGGCCAGCAGCTTGGCAAGGTTTCCGCGATTGCTCCGCGTGAAAAAACACATCATCGCTTTACAGGTCATTATCTGGATGATGACTCAGGGCTTTATTACATGAAAGCCCGTTACTACGATCCGGAGTTGGCCCGCTTCATTCAGCCGGATCCTCTATTTATGGGCAAGCCCTCCCTCTGTTTGGAGCGGGCGCGGGAGTGTAATCTCTATGGTTATGCCCAGAATAACCCATTGAAATATACGGACCCGACCGGTACGATTATTGAAACCCTCTGGGATATTGCCAACGTCGCGATGGACGTGGCGTCGCTGACTGGAAACGTGGCTTCCGGAAACTGGGCCGGGGCTGCTGTGGATGCCGCGGGATTGGCCGCGGATGTAACCGCTACGGTGGTGCCTGGTCTGCCGGGTGGAGCCGGGACAGCGATCAAGGCGGTTCGAGCAGCGGATAAGGCGAAGGATGCTTATAAAGCAGCCAAGCGGGTGGAGAAGGTTGCTGAAGCAGGTAAGACCGCCGAAAAAGCCAAAGAAGCTGTTCGAAAAACAGATGCTTTGAAAAAGCATATTTTGAACGGCGAGCTAGATGCTGCTAGACGAGAAATGAAAGGTGAGGTTGTAGCGAGAAAACCCAACGGCGTACCTTGGAACCATGTACAGGAGCTTTCAGATGCGCAGAACGGTCTCTTGAAGAGGATTGGCAAGCTAAAAGAAACCCTGACAAACCCGAAAATTTCTCAAGAAGCCCGAAAAGCAGCGGAACAGGAACTAGGGGAAGCAAGTCGTCTATTGGATAAAACAGAAGAATTTCTGCCGAGGACAAAGCGATGAATGCCGACGATTACTTGACGAAAGCGACGAATGGAAAACTCAGTCCTAAAGAGATGAAGGATCTTGTCAATGCTATTCGTAGCGAGGAAGGTGATACTTACACGTTACTGCTTGCACTGGGTCGAGCCTGGGGCGTCCAAAATAAGGATCTGGTGGAAAAATATTTGGTCTGTCCTGAAAATCCCATGCTCTCCCGCCTTGCCATTCAAATCTTGTGTAAGTATTGGGACTTAGGGCAGAATTTTCTTGCACACATTCAGGAAGCTGCAAATGGTTTTGAATGGGATGACGAAGACGACGTCCGCCTGATGGCGATCAGCTGTCTTGGATACATTTACACTCAAAATAAGCAGACAGAACTCTTGCGGCAGCTATACGACATTTGGAATGATGAGGCTCAAGATAAGATGGCTAGAGAGTCCAGCTATTTGGCTATGGGTCTAGCTATTGGATACGGTTATGACCAGCTGCCTCCAGCTTCAAGACACTTCGATGTCAGGAAAGATATAGACCCTGAGGTGATTAGAAAGGTCGAAGGCCTTATTAAGAAATGATGGTTCCTTCCAGGGGCTGACTTATGTCTGGATTCTCTTACATACATGTCAGCCGTCCAAACCGAGGACCCTTCATCGCATTTGCAGCGAAAGCGCAGCTTACTATCGAACGATGGAATGCTAGCCAAACCGATGATCTTAAAGCACTCTTCCGGTCTGTCGATGATGGAATTATGGTCGAACTGGTCGAAGGTCGACAGTCCTTATGGTATTCTTTGTCAAGAAAACCTGAGCATGAGAAAGTCACAATGAGTTGCGTTTCTGATACTCGTACGAAATCGAATTCTTTAATGCGCTATAATAATAGCCCAGGGGGATTCGAAAATGACGACGACCGGCAAACGACCGAGACGAGCTTTCACCGCAGAGCAGAA
>NZ_DASTAT010000116.1 GCF_035712445.1 Oligoflexus sp.
AAAGGTTCAGAATCGTAGGGATAAAAACCGATGGCCGATGTGCTCACGAAACAGCTGAGCGGAGTCTTGCGTTTGGCCAGTGCGGCTCCCAAGCGCCTTGTGGCTAGACCTCGGGATTTTTGAATGGCTTCCTTGCGCTCCGAAGTCCACGCACCTTTGGCGATGGACTCCCCCATGAGATTCACCACCGCATCGAATGATTCCAGATCATGGGGACATTCAGATTTCGTAGGATCCCAAATCAAAGTCTGGCAGGGCAAACTCCAGTCGCCAGGCAGACTTTCGGGACGGCGTAGCAAGAGAGTCAGTTCGTGGCCGTCACAGAGGAGACGTGTGCAAAGCGATCGTCCAATAAATCCAGTGGCACCAGTGATGAGTATTCTCACGGCAAGCTCCTCCCACAATTTTCTTTTTTATAGCGGAATGCGAAAAGGAGAGCCAGGGGGATTCGTAGGCGAACACTGCACAGGTGTCCAGGTTCGGAGGAGTGAGAAATGCCCGAGCTTCAAAGGATCCAGGCTAGCGGGCACGCTCGATAGAGGTCACGGGCAAGCCCGTGATTAGCGACTCAAGACTTTTTCAATCGCGGGGAGCACTTTGGAAGGAACCAAAGGCTTCACGATCCAAGCCAAAATACCAGCAGCTTTACCAGCAGCTTTAATATCGGGCGTGGCTTCCGTCGTCAGCATGAGCATGGGCACCTTGGCAAGCTCAGGGATTTCCCGAACTTTCGAGGCCATCGTCACGCCGTCCATCTGGGGCATGTTGAAGTCAGTGATGATCATGTTGATGTCTTTGTTCTCGACAGCTTGTCTGAGACCATCAGCCCCATCAACACCTTCGATGACCTTGTGGCCAGCCCCTTCCAACGCTTCCCGCAACTGGATACGGAGGGTTTCCGAGTCATCGACAATCAGAATCTTTGCCATAGTGTATCCCCACAAGAAAGCACGATTGGTTAAAGGTTAGACAACCTCTGTATCAGATTTTAAACGAAACTGGAGCATGAGTCCAAGACCCAGCTGAGAAGTTAATCGAATATCTGTTGCTTTCTGCTCATCGAAGAACCGTTTGAGGCCCGCAAAGTCCACGATAGGGCCGCTGTCCGGCTTTTCCTTATGCAAAAGCGACGAGGCAAAAACCTGCTGGAAAACCTGCTCATCCGACATTTTCTGTAGGATGGCTTCGCTGACGAGTCCCTTCTCTTTCATAATTTCACGCAGTTTGCCGGCTGACATCCCGCGTCCATCATCGGAAAGTTGAAAAAGAACACCGTGATCATCGGCCACAGCCTTGATGCGGATATGCCCGTACTCGGCCTTGGCCAGTTTCCGGCGGCGTGCCGGTGTTTCAATCCCGCCACTGATGGATTTCTCGATCAGAACGGCAAAGATATCCCGCAGAGGACGGGCCATTTCGGGCGGAACCAGAACGTTGTCCCACTCGAAGGTAATCTTTACGAGCTTACGATCATGCGCCGATTGAACTTTTGCCAAATCGGCAAGGAAAGGCTCCATCGTCGAAAGACGCAGATAGTTGATCTTGAGAACGTGCTTGCGCAGTTTCATCAGGACATCGCGGGCGGCTTCCAGGGAATCCGGCTTGATGCTCTGAATCGCCTGATCAATGGTGGCGGTGATGTCTTTATAGAGCGTGGGATCGAGCTTATGCTGAAAATCGCGCGTGATATCATCATCGGTATTCAGCGTGTAGAAAATTCGGACGAGTTCCACGCACTCGGTGCGGATTTGCGAATATTCCTTGGCCAGTTCATTGCGATTCTTGAAAAGTTCCTGTCCGGGTTCACCGGCCAGCTTCACTTCCAGGATCTCGACCATTTCTTTCAGGGTCAGAAAACCGGCACTGTCGGCGGCGAACTTCACCCCGTCAACGCCGGTCTTGAAGGCTTTGAAATCATCGACTTCCAGCGCGTGATCCAGGCGGCGGATCAGGGCTTCCAGATCAAGGCAGATCCCTTGCAGTATGCTGTTTTCCGCGTTCTGGATTTCCAGGATGCGGCGAACCGCGGATTCATTGCGCTTGATCCAGACGTTGCGTTCTTCACGCTCGCGGATGAGGTCCGTGCGATTCTCGATGATGAGCAGGATTTTCTGAACGACGCCATCGGCGGTGACGGCATGGTAATCCACCTTCAGCCACAGCTCGCTGTCTCCAATGCGGCGACGCAGGAGATTCGGGAACTGGGTCTTCACCGATTCGAACCAGTACTCCGATTCGCCAATGGCGCGAACCAGGAGCTTGCAGGCTTCGATTTCAGGCGCTTTCATCGTCGCAAAGGCAGGTTCGAACAGGAGTTCAACGATGCCGACCTTGGCAAAACCATTGTTCAGTCCAGAATAACGAGCGTGCTGCAGCAGGTATTCGCAGTAGCGGCTGTAGTTGGGTTCCACCTGGCCGCGCGTTCCCACGCTCAGAATACCTATGGGAATGCTGCTGTAGATCTGGGACAGCTCGCGTTCGAAACTGCGAATATCCACAAGGTTGCGGCCATAGAGTACAATCAGAGGGATTTTATCAAAACGCAAGGGAACGAGTGGACGCAGGGCCCAGTGATAAGGCTGGGCCTCATCCTTGCCCGTGATGGCCTGCAGTTCGAATTCATGCGGGCGCTCGAAACTTTTGGGGTTCTGCGCCACGAGTTGGATTTTGTTGAAAAGGATGTTGGCGGATTCCACGTCGAAGACTTTGGCGAGGTTGGTCCCCAGGTAGTATTCAGGCTCGACCTTCAAAAGCCGGCAACCTTCGAGGTTCGCTTTTAAAATCGTGCCTTTGACGTCAAAGACGAAAAGCGCATCGGGCATCTCATCGACCAGCTGTTCGATGCTGGTCTTCGACTGCTCAAGAGTCGAGATGATGTTATGCGTCGCATGCAGGTTCTGTATGGCTTCGATCTTGGCGGAAACGCTCATAGGAACTCCATATCGCTCTCGGAGCTGGTGTCGCTGGTAGGATCTTTAAGATCCTGAGCCGCGGCCCATACATCCGCGCGTGCTGCCATGGTGCAGATCACGCTCCCCGACGGCCACTTCAGATGCCAGGCGTCGATCGAAATGATTTCATTGCTGACATCCCGATCCATTCGCCAGATTTCATCGAAACCACGGGTGACGATAGGAATACTCAAACCAGTGTGAATGCCGACTTCGGCAAGCTTGGCTTTGATCACACCGGCTGTCAGGTTACAGTATTCTCGCATAAAATCGCCGATCAGGTCGGCATTGATTTTATCTATGTCCTTGTTAAGGGCACGGGCCACGAGACCCTGGATATCGCTGGAGCTGTAATGAGCCTTGAACGTGATCTTGCCGCCTTCGCCCGCCAGGAGTATGAAGGCCATCCAGTGGGCATGAACCGTCAGACGGTTGGCGGCATAGGGAAGTTCTTCCGAAATGATGTCCTGGCGATGCGCAACGGTCTTCATCCGTTCCAGAGACGCAAAGCGTACGAGCTTTTGCAAATTCTCGGAAACGATACCGGAGCCGGGTATTTCCAAGGTACGCGCTGCGGAGTCGATGATACACCTCGCGGCAAAATTCAAGGCGAAAATGATGGGAAGCTAGCTCCATGATACCGAATACTGCCGAAAACTGTCAAATGTGTTTAAATAGAGGATAAGAACCAGAACAAGGGGGCCCGAGCAAATGTCGGCGACTGCAGAGCAGAGCAAACAAGGTGGTCATTCATTAGCTTATCTGAAGGACGCCCACCAACATCTTTATACCATGATACGCGAACTCTCTCGCAAACGCTTTGCGGACATAACTGCCAGGCGTGACCTCGTCATCGAAGAGCATGAGCATCCCGACGATTTCATCTATGGATCCCACCTGACGGTCATACAGATCGCGGCCAAGGATCTGCGCATCACCTATAAGTCGCATTTCAATTTGAGCGATGTGATGACGCTGACTCAGCGCAAAGGCGCGCCCGAGCGCTCGCACGAGCAGGTCCTGAAATCGTCCTACGATCTTTTCAAGGAATACAATAACCTGGTGGCTGGTGGAATTACCCAGCAGCTGCATAGCTGCGGGATCGTCGCGGGTATCAGTTTGCCCATCGCGACCAGCGGCTTCGATGAACTGATTTCATCCGACGAAGTCCGCACCTCGCGCCTTTATGATTTCTGGAAAATTCGTGGCGAAGGCTTTCACTTCACATGCAGCGTGTATGCGGAGATCTTCGAGACGGAGCTTCTCGATCTCTTCGTTTACGGTGATATCGCGATGGATGACGACGGCGGCGAGATCGAGCTGCTTTAAGCCTTGTCTTTCTTATTCATGAAGACATCGACACTGACCAGGGTCAGGTCATCGGCCAAAGGCTGCTTGCCAAAGAACTGCAAGGCGTGGTCGACGATGGAATCACGGAAGGCCACGCCCTCTTTTTCCATGCTGCGCGCGATGGATTTGCGGAAGCTGGATGAACCATACATCTGCCCTTCTTCACTCTTGCACTCGATGATGCCGTCGGTGAAGAGGATGAAGCGATCCATGTCCTGAAGCGGCAATTCCTTTTCCAGATACACAGTCTCCGGATCAAAACCGATCGGGTTCCCCTGAATAGCCAAAGCTTCAGGGCCCCGGAAGGGTTTGACGTTCTCTGGCAGCGCTTCTTTATGAATGGCCTGCCGGCGGTACTGTCCCTTCAGGAACAAAGGAAAATTATGACCAGCGTTGCAGGCTCGCACGACGCCCGTGTTGGTGTCGAAGAGCATCGCAAAGAAGGTCATGAAAAACTTGCCTTTGAAGGTATCGTAGACGATCTTATTGATCTGATGCAGAAGGTTCGACGGATGCAGATAGTCCTTGGACTTGCCGGTCCGGGCCGTGTTCGCGTAAGCCATGCAGGTCGCCTGGGTCATGGCTGTCACCAGGGCGGAAGCTGCACCGTGGCCGGTCACGTCCCCGACGCACACGAGGTCGACGCCATCTCCAAAGTTGAAGTGGCCCCACCAGTCGCCGGAACATTGTTCGGCTGGACGATAAAACGAGCAGATCTCGATACCCGCGGACCGTATGCGATTCGGCGGAAAGAAGGCCGCCTGCATGATCTGCGCGGTTTCGAGTTCGGTTTCCAGCTTGGCTTTCTCTGCGCGCTCGCGCAGAACTTCGGTAATATCGCGTCCGACCAAAAGCAGGATGGTTCCGCGTCTGACGCTCACGGCCTGGAACGGCCTGACACTCCAGAGGATTTCACGGGAGTTGGGGCCCATTTGAATCGGCAATTGGAATTCGCTGGGCGCACCGGCCAAACCACTTCTCTGAAAGGGTTCCAGACGGTTCTGGAATTGCGTCCAGTCGTCTTCTTTAAATAGTTGTTTCATCTGACAAAGGTGAACCAGATCATGATCTATTTGCAGCCACGTGGCCGCACGCTGGTTGCCCCAGATAATTCGACCTTCGGTCGTAATCAGGCAGGTCAGGTCCTGCATGCCGTTGATCAAGGATTCAAGGGAGGATTTTGCCTTTTCCAAATTGACCACGATCTCGTGGGTCGCGATCATCGTCGCGCTTGCCAACTGTTCCCGTGGTGTCATGGACATGAAATACTCCAGGTACGAGAGTCCTACCTCGATCTTATCGGCCACATTTAGTAAGTCACAAGCGGCAAATCCTTCCTGGATAAGGCTTACCGGGCCATTAAGACCTTGAAAACTGTCGTGATGACCTTACAAAACAATCCTTTTTGTCGATTTTTAAATCAATAATTAGAGTTCCATGAAAAGTCCGCGGGACAAGCCATACGGTTAGGCTATATAACCCCGTTGTGCCATGGAGCACATTTGTGAACAGAGGGTTCGAGATTTACTGAAAGACAAGGAGTGTATCGTGAAACAAATCTCCCGTTTGATGATGCTGGGCGGCCTGACACTGTCTGCTCAAGCGTTCTCCCAGGAGTGGTCCTTCACCCCAGAAATCTATTCCCGCGGGGGCGTGACGTATAAGTCCGACTTTTCCAAGGAACAGGGTCCAGGGAATCAGCACGAAGCGTTCAACCTGGGGCCTTACAATACGGAAGGCTTGATCGACTATCCCCTGACTGAAGTGACTTTGCACGCAGGGTATGGCGACAACTTCAAGTTCCATTATGGTTTCGATGTGGCTGGTAACCGCCGCTTCCTTGAAAAGAATGAAACCAAGTCCTCTTTGAACGAGCGCGTTGTTTACGGCGAATTCAAAGTCGGCAACGGCTGGAGCGTTTGGTACGGTAATCGTCCCTTCCGCAGTCCTCCCGAATTTTTGTCCCGCTCATTTTATTTCGATGAGAGAAACATCCTCGGCGGTGGCGTGCGCGTCGAAGGCCTCGGTCCTTTGAATGTGGACCTGGCTTACGGCTCGAAAGTCAACGACTATGCGGCTGGCGCGGATACCGTTCAAGAGAACCAAAATATTCTGATCAACAAGATCGAATATCCTCTGCAGAACGGCGCGATCAAGACCAACCTTGAGTGGCATAAAACTGACAAGAACGTTTCCGATGGCGACGGCGAGCTGAGCAGCACCGGCTATCTGATCGGCGCGGCCTATCAGCGTTGGGGTGATCAGGTTCTCGGTGGCGGTCTTTATAACCAACTCGTGGTGCAAACCTCGAAAGGTTACATCGGCAGCGGCGCGATGTCCTCGGCCTTCCAACCTGGTGATGACCAGAAGTACGATGACGCCAAGCAGCCTTCGAAGCTCCTCGTGGGCTGGAACGGTGACTGGAAAGCCAGCGGCTACGGCGTTTACTGGCTGGCCCTTTATCAGGACCACCGCGGTGAGGCCCCTGATTATTCGGATAGCGAAATGTCCTGGCGCTTTATCGATGGCATGATCCGTCCGGTTTATGCTTTGACCCCGAACGTGACTGTGGGTGCTGAACTCGACCGTCGCTCGGTGCTGAAAGAAGGCCGCGGTCTTCGCGATGGCGTGATCAACGGAACCAACGGCTGGGCTACCAACTCGGGTGCCACACGTTGGGGCGGAATTATCAGCTATAACCTGGAAAACAAGATGTTTGATTATCCGACCATCGGTATCTACGCCGGTGAGATCATCAAGGATAAGACGACCACCTTCTTCACCAGCGAGAGCCCACGCCGCTCGACGCATTTCGTTCGCTTCTATTATGAAGTGAAGATCAACTGATGATCCTGGGGGATGGTTCGCCATCCCCTTGTAATTTCTAACTTATTTAGTTCTGCAATATTTCCAAGTCCTTGGCGTCCTCCCCTTCGAGTTCGATTTTTCGAAAGGAGAGAGACACCGATGAGCCTCCCGTCCTATGCACTGACAGCCGCCAACTACAGTATCCCTTACAATCCCTTCAGTGCTGAAGTGGATCAGGTTCTGTTGGAAGCCAATCACGCTTCAGAAATCCTGCGAACTCTGTACTGCCTCTTCAAAGGCAAACAAAAGAAAGTATCTTTGACTTTTATTTGCCGCAGCGCGGGCATTCCTTCCAAAGGCTATCTGGCTCTGGTAATGAATGGTCAGCGTCGTCTGCATGCGAAGTACTGGGAAGCGATTTTTCGGACGTTCAAACTGAACGAGATGCAGCGCGAGATTCTGCGCGCGTTTCTGGAAATGGATCAGCTCAGCTGTGAACACTCTCAGGCTCTTCAATTTCGTCAGATTATGGCACTTCGCCAGAGCCTTCGGACCCAGGCGAATTCATACCTTATCTGACCGTTAACCTGCGGTGACTCATCCAAAAAGAGGTCAATCGACCCTTTCACCGCAGGTAATAGTTCCGCCCAAGCCCCCGTTTTTTCAAAGCTATCAAAACTCATTCAAGACAGGACCAGCATAAACCGAAAAGGTTCCATGGGGTAAGTACACTTTAGAGGAGTACACAGATGGGACCTGATTCTCTGCCACCCATGGATATTGAGAAAAAGTCCGTCAACCTTTGGTTGGTGGCCATCGTGGTCTTCATCACCGGCCTTGGCGCTGGCGTCTTTATTCCAGCTGGCCTGAAGCAGCTTGGATGGGTGGACGCAAAAGTAGCCTCCAATAAGGAGTCTACGACACCAAGCGCACCCGTTGCGAATAAACTCCGTCGTGTCGATCCTCCGCTTTCGCATGCGCCGGCCGTTGAAGCCGAGGCTCCAAAAGCTGCGACCAAGGTCGCTGCAGCTCCCAAAAAAGAGAAGCTCGAAAAGCCCAAGCAGAAGCTGGCAGCTGCCGCTTTCCGGGCGAATAAGGACGAGAAGAAAGCGGAAAAAGCGGTAGCCAAAGTAGAGAAGCCGGCTCCTGCACCCGTGAAAGAAGAACCCGTGGTGAAAGCCAAGGCCAAGGATGTGAAAGTGGCCAAGGTTGAGAAGGCTCCCGCGCCTTCCGCTACCGCGGATTTGATCGAGGAAGTTCCATCGGCGTTGACCGCCGTTCAGGTTGAAAAGCTGATGCAGACCAATTCGGTGGCCATGGCTAAAAATCAAAAGGGCCTGGCTCGTCCCGTGTCGCTGCCTCCTTCGCAGAATCTGAATGCGGCATCGGCAGCGCCTCAAGCTTTGTCTCCCCTGCCGATCCTGAAAACAGATCCGCGCGGCGAGAGCAAGACCTATCCCGTGAGCATCAACAACGCGAGCTTTTCAAAAGCGAACCTGGCTAACTGTACCAGGCGCTGCGCTCTGATGGGCATGGATGCGATGGGCAATCCTATCAAAGCCATCATTGATGGAGCGACTTATGCTTCCGCTTTGATGCAGCATAACGGAACGATCAATATTTCCGGCCAGCCGCGGATTATCAAGAATCAGCAGATTCTGGTGGTCGAGAATATCACCTTCAACCTGTCGTCATCCCAGAAGGCTGTCGCCAAGCGCGGTCGCGCCGCAGCGGTGGCGCCTGTTCCTGCGAATGATAAGGCTGCTGGTTACACGGAAGTTTCCTTTGAAGGGGACGACCTGAAGCCCGGCACTGTAATCAAGAACAGAAAGCAGATTCCGATCGAAGACCAGCAGGAAATCCCTGCTCCTTGATTCCAACATGCGCGGTCCCCTCTGGGGACCTTTTTATTTCTGCCCCTTCTTTCTCACTTGTCGCCTCTTCTTTTCTTCCAGAATCACTGTTTTTCCGGTTGATGATGCAGTTGTGCATTGCGCGGCTTGCGTCTGTAAACGAACGAAGAACTGGTTATGGTGAGTTATAATCTGGTTGAGAAGGCCTTAAAGGCGCACTTAATGTCGCTTATGAATCAATGAAACTCATGCATCCCTTATTTTTCCTCACTTTGAGCAATGCTCCGCACTAGCACTGTCCACAGCTTTGTATTATGTTGCCCCTGGAAGACCAATAAACACAATGCACTTTGATTCCTAGGCGTGGGGAGTTTATGCTGGCAGATCTCAAAGAACTCATTGACGCATGGCTGAAAGACCGGCCAACTCGTAACCTGTCTCTTCTGTCGAGGCAGTCGGGTGTACCCTACCCGACCTTGCGTCGCGTCTATCAGCAGGAAAACGTCCCGACTCTGGAAACGGTGCTCGCCCTATTGAATGTGATTGCGGCCAATGAAGCGGCCATGAGCTTTCTGAACAAGCATTTCAGCGATATCGGGGCCTGGGTTGGCAAGATGGTGCACAGCTACGATGTGAGTATCACCAGCGGCGACTTCAATGAGGAGCTTCGCGACCGCATCAGCTTCGCCATTATCACGCTGGCCAGCTCCGGCGGAACAACCATGGACATCGTCGGCCGAAAGTTCGGAGAGTATGGGCTTGTGAAGCTCAAGCGCCTCCTGGAAATCGAGGCCGTATACGAGCAGGATGGGATCCTTCGTTGCCGTTATGAAAATTTTTCTGTATTGGATCCTCGCTTGATTCTCGAACAAATCAAGCATACTGTCGATCTCTTTGACATGACCCAACTCGGTGATCCTGCCGTGTGCGCCCAGCTGCATACTGATGGCCTTGACTCTCAGGGTGTTACGGAGCTGCATAAGCGCATCATGGAATTTGAAGAGGATTTACGTCAGATCTTCAATCGGTACCGAGGGCCTCATGTGGTGATGCTGAGCTATATTTCAAGCTTCCTTCAGAAAGGCACAACCTTATGAAAAAGACACTAGTAACGATAGGCCTGCTGATGTTTGCATCGGCTTCTTTTGGTAGCGATGGACAGCATACCGGTGTCGGTGGCAATCCCTTTACTCCGCCGCCTAATCCCAGCAGCACAGTTCTGCCGTCCTGGAGCAGCATCGTTCAGAGCCTTGTGACACCCGGACTCATGATCCTTGTGCCCTCGGACCTTGATTCCCAGGATGCCGCTGATCAGCAGCCAGCATCCCAGAACGACAAGAAAAATCAGAAGAATGACAAGGCCGGCACCAGCTCAGCGCAGTGATTGCAAAAGAGCATCGCGATAGCCTTGCAGGCCGGCGTAAATCGCCGGCTTTTCCTTTTCCAGAAACTGGACGTTGTCCTGGGCCAGGATGCTTTGGCTGCCGTCGGCAAAGGTCTTCTGGCGAGCTGGATCCTGGCGCAGCTGGAAGGCCAGCGCGATCAGCTGAACTTCCGTCCATTTCGCCCGCACTTCAGCTGCGGGATTTTTTTCCTCGGAAAATTCCTTACGTGTCCCGGCCAGAGTTTTATCCAAGGTCGCCAGCATCGAGGCACTGGGCTCCAGCTTCTGATCGCGAACAAGGATCATGAGATTTTTCAAACTCACAAAGACCGTATGAGCGAGGTGCCCGTACTTCGTTCCATGCGACTCGGTCAAACGCAGGGCCTGTTCCAGGCTCGCAAGTCCTTCTGCCTTCTGCCCGGCTTCCAGCTGCCAACGCGCCAGATCCTGGGTTTCCTTGATCCACTGCGCGCTCAAGGTTTCGTCCTGGAAATGAAGGTTTTTGGCCTGATCCATCATCCCCGGAAACATGGCGAGCCTTCTCTGTAATACGGATATTTTTTTGGTTATGGGAAGTTGAAGTCGGGCCAGAAGACCCAACGCCACGAATTGGACTTTGATGGGTTGATAGACCAGCATGATGCCTTTGCCCTGCCCGGACTTTTCCTGCTGAGACAGTGTGATGGCTTTCTGCAGGGCCTGTTCAGCTTCGTCCCAGCGTTTCAGTTTGCCAAGGACGAAGCCATGGCTTAGCCATAAGCTCGCCCGGGCCTTGTCGCCCAAGGCCGGCATGACCTTCGCATAGTATTCGGCAGCGGAATCGTATTTACCGGCATTCCAGGCATAGAATGCGGCTTTTTCCTGGAATGGCAGAGGGTTTTGCGGACTGGTTTTCAAAGCCTCTTCCATCGACTGATAGGCTTCCATGAAGCGATAGCTCTTATACATGGCTTTGGCCTGCAGCCAGAGCACAGCCTGTTTCATGGCCACCGAAGGATAATTCATCTCGTTTCTGCGCAGGAAAAATTCCGCGGCCAAGGAATAGTTGCGAATCGAGCTGTGCAGCAGGCCCAGATTCTGATACGCGGCGCTTTTGATGCGATCGTTGTTCCAGCCGGCGTCGATGGCGAAGAGATAGGAGCGATGCGCCTTGTCCGAAAGGTCACGATCGAAGGTGAAATCCTTTTCCGTCATCAGCATCAGACGGTGATAAAGATAACCCTGGAAAAGGTAGCGCGTCCCGACTCCGATGTGGTCATCGCTCATCTGGTCCAAAGCTTCAGCGGCCTCTTCCAGATCATGTTCATCGACTTTGTCGGGATTGATCAGAATTTTTCGCAGAGTTTCCACGAACACGCGACTTTCGGCGCGAATCAGGCCGTCCTTCTGCATGGTATTGTAGGCGCTTTCCAGCTCGCCCCAGGTTCCAAAATGCAAAAGCGCATACTGGTAGTGGGATTCGAGATCGTCACTGGTACGAATACTGTCCATGAAGGCGCCGCTCGCCAGGGGTTTTTCCTGGGGATTGTCGCTGTGATAGAAGCGATAGGCAATGTCGAGACTATTCTGCCTTAAGGCCTCGATAGCAAAGGGATATTCCTTGGTATCCTTTTTCACGTAGGTCAGCCAGAGACTCATGATGGTCGAGAGTTCCCGACTCTTTTTTGCCTGATAGAGAACGATCATGCCGCGATTAAAGAGCAGGCGCATTCCGTAGTAATCGTCCTTCAGGCGCTTGATGCGCTCGACTATCGCTCGCATCTCGGTGCGGCTGGCCTCCCTGTTCGCGGCCACGGACACGCGATAGAGCTGCTTTTCATGATCGAGCAGATCATTCAGGAGTGGGTTTTGTCCGACCTTCTTTTGCAAGGCATCCACGGCCGCAGTGGGATCGACTCCGGGTTTCAGCAGCTCCAGCCAGCGCGAAAGATAATAGAGGCGGGTTTCTTCCGAAAGCTCGCTATTCAAAAGTCGCTTTTCCAGGGCTGCGCGATAGGCTTCGTCGTTCTTGCCTGCACTTAGTTTGACGAGCTGCGTGAGCCAGTAAAGAGTCAGCCCATCATCCGATTCTATTTTATCGGCGCGGGCCAGGGCATCTTTGTGCCGGTTCGCAAAAAGGTCCATATAACCCAGGGCCACTTTCTGCAAGGGAGTGGCGGGCAGCTTTTGCAGCTGGGCCCTTTGCCGATCAATCATCTGGGCAAAAGCCCCAAGGTTTTCCTTGCGCGGCAGGACTTCCCAGCTTGCATACGTATCGAGCAGGATTTTATGAATCTTGAAATCATCCGCCTCGGTGCTGAGGCGGTCGGCGTAATAAGCCGCAGGCATCCATTCACCCCAAAGGATGAAGTTGCTGAGCGTTCGTTCCCGCAGTTCGCGCTCTGAAAGCTGGAAGCGGGCGTGCAGATGATTCAAAAGAAGTATGCGGTCCGAATAGGAACGGGCGGCGCGATGCGCTTCCCAAAGGTCATCCTGATTCCAATCGGTCGGGACGATGCCCGTCAAAGCCGTGCGATACACATCCAGGGCGCCTTCAAAGGCGCAGGTCATATAAAGGACCTTGCGGGCCGGGAAGGGATAGGAGCAGTTCTGGTTGAGCGAGGTTAATTGCTCGGGTTCCTTCCGCGAGCCATCCACCGGAATGCGGAAAATAGCGGCTGCATCGCGACCATCAAGGCGCAGGTCGCGGTTACTGTCCAGCATGTACTGGGCAAAATAAATGTAAGTGCCGTCCACGGAAAATTGGGCGGGTCCTGTCGCGCCAGCCAGATCGAGGCTCAGCGTACGGATCGGTTTCCGACTTTGGACATCATAGATGATCAGGTCATTGCCCTTGCCCTTATAAACCAGGGTCCGCCCATCTTTGGCAAGACTTGGGTTATAAAGGGTACCTTCAATCACCAGCTCCGTTTTCTTGGATTTCACAGTCAGAAAAATCAGCTGGGACTGCGTTCCCGCATCATTGCTGCGGACGAAGGCCAGCGTTTCGTTATCGACCCAGAACGGCGAGTGTTCCGAGGCTCCTGGGCCGGTCACACATAGAATGTCCTCGCCATCCAAAAGGCAGATGTCACCCTTTGCATCGCGGCGGAAATAGGTGAAGGCCAATTCCTTGCCATTGGGACTCAAGGCCGGATTCTTGGCATCCGTATCGGCTGTGGTCATGGCGCGTATTTTGCCGGATTTCATGTCGTAGCGCATGATCTGGGACGAAAGATTCTGGCTGCGGGTGAAGTATATAACGGATTCATCATCCGATACCGCCGACTGAAAATTGTCATAGGGCCCGACCGTGATTTTTTCCAGCTGGGCCATTTTCTGCGATTTTTCAGCAGCCCCGGCCTTCACCGACAGACTCAAAAGCGAGGCCAACACTATCCCTGGGAGCATCCGCATGGTTACCTCACTTGGCTTTGGGCTCGGACTTCTTCTTTTCATTATCACTATGAGTCATACTGAAAATCTGCCTTTGTTCCACCAGATCGCTCGTGGATTCAAGCGGCTGCGGCCCTGGATTCAACGCCTGTTTTTGATAGGCCTGATCCAATTCCTGCCAGTCACCGCTCGCTTCCAATTCCAGGACGGTCTGCCGATCGATCAGGTAGACATCGGGTA
>NZ_DASTAT010000117.1 GCF_035712445.1 Oligoflexus sp.
ATCCGTGTCTTCATCCGCATAACCCTTGGGTATGCAGACACGGGCTTTGTATGCCGCGGCCAGTTCATGTTCAAGATCCTGCGCGGGGCTTTGCGAGCGAAACAGAAGGCAGAGCTGATACCCCTTACCTTTGAGTTCATCGCAGCGGCGCTTCACCCCATCATGGGCATCAACGACACAGAATTCCCGCGCCTCATGATCGACGAGCAGCCACGCGGTTTCTCTTCCCTGCTGCTCGAAACGTTCCAAGCTGATCTCAGGACCCGTTGCCGCTGTGTCCTGGGCCGCGGTCAAGGCGCGCCTGAGTCCGACAGATGGCCAGCCTAAGTCAAACCATTCCAGCGACTTATCCATCATCACGCAGTCAGGACCGCAGACAGCTTCCAGAGCCGGGGAAGGCTGTTCTTCCCCAAACAATACGATCAGTCGATTTTTGTGCATCCAAAGGACGGCCGGTAAGGATTGAGCCGTCACCCGAATGGCGCCAGGAATATGCTGTCTTTCATAGTCCTCCTGGGACCTCAAATCGACGATGCGGATAAGATTGGGTTCACTGATCCATACATTATAAATCTGCTCGCAGCTCAGTCTTTGCATCCGGCATCCTCCTCTTCTCTGTTACGACTCTGACTCATTTTCTTTGGGGCAGCTATGTTCCAGCCCATAATTCCCAACTGCAGCTGACATTCAAGTTATCGGAGATCGCGGCGACGCACTTAACGCTGCAAAGCCCAACTATGGGCTGGCCCATAATTGAACGCGCTGCAGGAAAAAAAGCAGCCAATTATGGGCTGGCACATATTGAAAAAGCCTGGAAAAGGCCGATACTGCATTCAGTAAACGGTGCTCCCGGAAGACAAGGAGAAAGATGATGACGCAGCATGTGAAAGAATTCTTCGATCAGGCCACATGGACGTTAACGTATGTCGTCTATGACGAGCAGAGTCGCGACGCCGTAATCATCGATCCCGTCTGGGATTACGATCCGGCCGCGTCCCGACTCTCCAGCGCTTCGGCCGAGGAAGTCGCAGCCTTCGTGAAAGACAAGAGCCTCAAAGTTCATTACATCCTGGAAACTCATGCTCATGCCGATCACGTCAGCGGTTCCCAGATTCTGAAGGGTTTTTATCCCGAAGCCAAGGTGGGGATCGGCGCGCATATCACCGAGGTCCAAAAGGTCTTCAAAGGTGTGTTCGATCTGGATGCTTCCTTCCCTACTGATGGAAGCCAGTTTGATATCCTCTTGGAAGAGAATCAGATTCTGAAGGCGGGAACATTGGAAATCAGAACCATTTTCACTCCCGGTCACACTCCGGCGTGCGCAAGTTATGTCATAGGCGAGGCCGTATTTACCGGCGATGCGCTCTTCATGCCCGACTACGGTACAGGGCGCTGTGATTTCCCTGCCGGAAGCGCGGCCGCTCTCTATGAGTCCGTGCATGAAAAGCTCTATAGTCTGCCCGATCACTATAAAGTCTTCGTCGGCCATGATTATCTGCCGGGTGGCCGCAAGCTGCAGTTCCAGTCGACAATCGGCCAGGAAAAGGCGCACAATATTCAGCTGAACGCCAAAACCACCCGCGAGGAGTTTGTCCATTTCCGTTCGACCCGGGACCGTTCCCTGTCTGCGCCCAAGCTGCTTTTGCCCAGCGTTCAAATCAATATTGACGCCGGGCATCTGCCGCAGCCAGCCGCGAATGGAGTCCCCTATCTGAAAATCCCTATCAGGAGATAAGTCATGAATTGGAAACTTGCGACCCTTCTTATCACTCTCTTAGGAAGCAAAGCCATGGCGGAACAAAAGAAAGTCGTGATCCTTGATGTCCGGACCCAGGAAGAATTTCAGGAAACGCATGTGATCGGTGCACAGAACATCGACTGGTATCAGCCCGATTTCAAGGAGCGGATCGCCAAGCTCGATAAGAATGCGGAGTATAAACTCTACTGCCGCAGCGGCAATCGCTCGGGCCAGGCCACGACGCTGATGCAGTCCCTTGGTTTCAAGCAGGTGGAAAACCTGGGCAGTGTGAGCGATGCCTCGAAGAAACTTAAAATCGCCTGCGAGGGCCCCAAGCCCTGCTGAAAGCTTAGGTATCCATCCCTTGAAACTGCATTTGAATCAAAGCGGCCCGATCCAAAATCAGGATATCGCGGCCCTTTTGTTTGATGTAGCCCATGGATTCGATTTCGGCCAAAGCCTTGATCACCGTCGAGGTCGTGCTGGCGCAAAAATTCGCCAGCTCCGTCCGCGTCCAGCGGTAATCAGGACGGATATCCTTTAAAAAGACCAGGGCCTGCGCGACGCGCGGCAGGATCTGATGATCCAGGACATTGACCTGCTGATTTTCACAGTTCGCGAGTTCCTGCGCCAGCTGCTGCACGACGAGGCGATAGAGTTCCGGATATTTTTCCATCAGGTTTTGGACGACTTCCTTGGGAACGAAAAGCACGCGGGTTTTTTCCAGAACCTGAGTCGTCGCATGATAGATTTCCTGATTCGCCAGGATCGCCCGATGACCAAAGACCTGACCCGCCTTGAAAAAGCGCATCAGATGCTCCTTGCCGCTCGGTCCGATTATACTCAATCCGACCAGTCCTTCCGCCACGAAATAAAGACCTCGGGCCTTGTCTCCGCTGCGATAGACAAAATCACTGCGTTCAAAGCTTTGCTCCTGGGCCGCTGCGCGCAGTTCTGTCAGAAGTTGTGTGTTGTGGCTGAAGAGGGCGATGGCGTTCAGCATGCTGCTCCCGCTGTGAAATAAAAAAAACTTACACTCTGCCGGCCCTGCTTGGCAACAGCTTCGGCACGACACTTGCTAATTTTTTAACCGTCAAGAGCCTGAGGCCTTGCATAAACCCTCTCACTGGACGGACGGACTATGTTCTTCAAACGTATAAAAACCCCAGACCTGGCCCAGGTCACGATTGACCTTGACCCCCGGGTTCAATATGCAGCGGAACGAACACTCCTCGCCTGGATTCGGACCGGCCTTGCGATGATGGGCTTCGGCTTTGTGGTCGCACGCTTTCATGTGCTGCTGAAGGAGCTGATCGAAATCAGAAACCTTGCCGGCATCACCTCCACGGGCGCTTCACTCTGGATCGGTATCTTTCTCGTCATGCTCGGATCTCTCGTCAACATCACCGCAGGTTTTCGTTACGTACGCGATCTGGATCGACTGAAACAGGGAAAAGCCCTGCCTCTCCCGAGATGGCCGATGGAGCGGATCATTGCTCTGCTGCTCGCCCTTATCGGCCTGATCATGGCCATCCATCTGCTCCGTCTCTAGGATTTACGACGAAACGTCCTGAAAGAGCACACGAACACGCAGCCCCCGCCCTTCCAGTCCGGTTTCCAGAAGAAGCCGGGCTTTATGAAGGCTGGCGATTCTTTCCACAATGGAAAGTCCGAGGCCGCTGCCATCGCCACTGGGTCGGCTGAGTCGCGAGAAGCGGCCGGGTAAATGTTTTTTCTGCTCCTCGCTCAAACCCGGACCGTTATCTTCAACGACCAGTTCGCCGTGGCCCTCAGCCCGCACGAGGCGAATCGTCACCGCACCGGAAGGCGGCGTATAGCGTATGGCATTATCAACAAGGTTCCGTACCAAAATCTCCAGCATCGCTTTCTGCCCGCGCATGATCAGCTCGGGCCCCTCTTCAAGAGTCAGTTCAATGCCCTTCGCGACTGCGTCGGGAGCCAGGGAACTTACCGCATTGACAAGCAAAGGCCCAAGAGAAATGGTTTCTGTCGGCAGCTCCGTATCCGGGTCCAGACGGGCCATGGTAAGAAGCTGCTCGACCAGATGCGTGGCCCGATCGATGCCTTTCACCACGCCTTCCAAGGCACGCTGCCGCGCGTCCCCCTCCTGGCTCTTCAGAGCGACCTGTGCCTGAACCTTGACGGCAGCCAAGGGCGTACGCAATTCATGAGCCGCATCCGCAGTGAAGCGACGTTCGTTTTCCAAAGCGCGGTTCAAACGTAGAAAAAGTCCATTCAAGGCCCGGGTAAAGGGCTGAAGCTCACGCGGAAGGTCTGCCTCTGCCAAGGGGCTCAGATCTTCGGGGGTTCTTTGCATCAAGTCCCGCGACAGCCGCCGCAGAACGCGCAAACCATAGTCCACAGCCAGGATGATGGCCATGATGAGAGGAAGGATCATGATGAGGATCGGCGTCAGCGCATGGCTTAACGTGGACTGCACCAGATCAAGACGCGACTGCATGGATTCCGCGACCTGCACATGCAGGGTGCGATGTCGATTCCAGAGGGAAAAAACCCTCATATCCTGCCCCTTCCACTTCGCCTGTCCATACCCTTCATGATCGGTCGCAATCAGGGGCTCATCGGGAATATCATGACGGGATTTCAGGATCAGACGCCCGCTCTGATCCCAGAGTTGAAAAGCGAGCCTGCGTTCCAGCAGCTTGCCCCGATGCTGAAGAGCGGGTATCCGTTCATGCTCCTCGTCGTCCTCCTCGTCGTCCTCCTCGTCATCGTGATCGTCGTCCCGCTCACGCCGTTCTCCATGATGATCCCGCCGAGCCTGCAGCAAAAGGGATCGGGCCGACTCCGCAAGGTGCGCATCAAAAAGCTGATTGATTTCCTTTTGCAGGTCGCGGTAACTGAAGAGCGCCGCCAGTCCCCAGGCCAGGATCGTGGAAGCCAGGATGGATCCGAGCAGCATGGCCCGAAGCGAAAGCTTCATGAGGGATCCGCCTTGCTGATCATATACCCGACACCGCGCACGGTTTTAATCAGATCAGCTCCCAGCTTTCGCCTCAGATGGTGCACATGAACTTCGATCGCGTTGCTTTCCACCTCGGCATTCCATCCATAAAGGCTTTGCTCCAAACGTGGGCGGGTCAAAACGCGGCCGGCATTTTCCAAAAGCTCTTCAAGCAGGGTAAACTCGCGCAGAGGGAGGTCCACAGCCTGGCCGTCAAGAGTCACCGTGCGTGCTGCCGGATCCAGGATAATGCCTTTATAGGAAAGGACCGGAGCCGCCCTTTGATGGGAACGTCTTAAAAGAGCCCGCAGGCGCGCCGTCAGCTCATCGAGTTCAAAGGGTTTGATCAGATAATCATCAGCGCCCTGGTTCAGTCCCGTCACACGATCCGCCAGCGTATCGCGCGCTGTCAGGAGCAGAACAGGAATGGCATTTTTCTGTCGTCTCCATTCCTGCAGCAGCTCCAGGCCTGAACCATCCGGCAGACCGATATCCAGGACCACGGCTTCATAAGCATGCGTGGTCAAAGCCAGGCGGCCGTCTTCACAGCTGCGCGCCCAGTCCACTCCAAAGCCTGCCTGGGTAAGGCCGGCCTGTACGCCATCACCAAGTATGGCATCATCTTCGACAAGTAAAATCCGCATGTGTTCACCCTAGGTTTCAACCCTCGTCTCATCTTACTTGGGAATGCGGATTTCATCTTCTGAAAAGATGCCCTGCTCCGCACGCCCATGACAGGCCACACAGTTGGCGGGACTGCCGATCGCTTTTCGTTGGAAGACCGCTGCGCTCACTTCATCATGCTTATGCTGGAAATACCGGGTTTCGGTAAAGCGGAGCGGACTATCCTTGGATGGAATGGACTGCGCGATTTTTCGGGAACGCCGCTGGTCAGACCGATCCGCCGCGTTTTCGACTAGAAAGGCTGTCAGTTTCTCTTTAACGGCGGGGTCGAGGCTGGCATTCTCGCCGAAATGATCCTTCAATCCTCCCATCATCACCGTCCACGATCGGGCCGGCAAAAGCCCGGCTGGATAGAGCATATGGCAGCTGCCGCACTCCTCCTTGTAAAGCGGATCGGTGGCCGCCGCTATCTGCCGCCGATTATTCCGGGCATGATGATGTTCAGTCTCATCGTCATCATCAGCCAATGCAAAAAAGGTCACAGTTCCGGCGAGTACCAGAATGGGAATGCGCAGGATTTGGAAACTTTTCATCGTCGTATCCTTTCAAGGGATGGTCAGTAGCCAGGTTATAAAATCGCCTTTTTCCCGAGCCGTGCAGGGCCTCGCCAGCACATCATCGCAGTTGCGTGCAAACCATTTTTCCACCTTGGCAGGATCGGTGAATCGTTTGGCATTGGCGCTGGGTGCCAGGGGCTCGATATCGCGGTTGGCTCGCGTGCGGCCCTTTTGCTTGGGATCCTGCGTGTGGCAGGTCGCGCAGCTTGTGTCGGCTTTCGAGCCTGTGCCTTTTTGCAGGTAGAACCTATGCCCACGTTCCGCCGAAAAACTGACGAATGCAGGATCCTCTTTCCTGGCCTCCGCTTCGTAGCGTTTCAGCAAGGCGTCCGCGGGCGAGGCCCAAAGTTCAGGACTCAGAATCAGAAGCAGGGGAATTATGGTCTTCATGGCTTGTGTTCTCCGTCAGGGAAGGTCGATATTGATAGCCGCTCAGCATGGCCTGAGCGAGTGGATAGCCACGCGCGATTTCGTGATGGATTAAGGCAGCCAGGTGTAAAAGAATGAAAGCTGTCACTGTGTAGGCGATACAATCATGGGCAAGGGCAACGATCCTATACCAGCTCAAATCATCGAAGAAATATTCTGCGAAGACCCCGCGATCATATTCCATAGCCGCCAGCAGGAGCCCGGATAGGCAGCCGATCCCGAGAGCCAGATAGAACAGCACATAGCTATAAGAAGCCAAGGGTTCATGCCCCCAGCGCTTTGACTTCCGCGAAAAAAATTCCGACCAACGGGCTTCAGATGGACCAATGAGGCCCCAAAGCAGTCGGAGCACAAGCCCCACAATAAGCCCGTAACCTAGGCCGATATGAAGAGTGCCCAGCATCGGCCGCCATGGTCCCGGATCCATGAACTTTTCCAGCCAGCCCAGAACGACCAGCCCCAGGACCAAAAGTCCAATCCAGGCGTGAAGAAGCCTTTGGACGCCGCCGAAAACTTTTTTTCTCTGTAGTTTTTGAGTATCCACAAGGGCATCCCCCAACACTGTGCTCAGGAGCAGTGTCGGAGCGGAAGCTTAAGGAAACCTTATGGCGTCAGGATCAAGCCCGAATTTCCGCATTCGGGCCTAAGCGGAATGTTTATGATCTGCAAGACATTCATTTACTTCAGAAACGCGCCGGGCTTGCTTGGGTCTGTATCATTCGACAATCCATCCCATTCATTTTCAAAGGGCGGGCTCGTGCAGCCGCCCTCCGGCTTATGTTCGAAAATAGCCAGGTTAAAGCTGCGATTATTTTCCTGGTAATGAATGTCTTTCTTGCAATCGAGATTGTAATACTTTCGATCGCACTCCATGTTCAAGGCCCGCCCCTTACAGAGGCCCTGCAAAAAACTTACTTCGGCATCGTCGGGCTGATATCTATACTGTAGACACATTTCACCTGTGGCGATGCAGCTGAACTGCTTTGAATTCTGAACCGACTGTGTCTGATTTATAGAACTGTTGCAGCTCACTAGCAGAAAGATCCCCAAACCAATCACATGCACTTGCATAATAAATCCTCGCAAACTCTGATTCGAACACCGAAATAATGCAAGCTGAATGCCAGCGTATCCACTGAATATCACTTAATAATTTAGAAGAATTTCCAGACAGTGGCGTTAAATCCAACACCCGCGAGACCAGGCCTTGCAGACCACTGGTCCCTGCCTGATGCAGCTGGTCAGCCCGGAACGTTTCCGGGCGGCTCTGGCCAAAGAATACGGCCTTTCAGGGTGAGGGGCTTTGCGCCCCTGCTCGCAGCAGTTTTTTCAGGAGCGGAACGCCCACCGGCTCTTCCGTCATGAGCGGCAGTATGGACAAGCGTTTGGCCAGTCCACCCGCTATTCTTTGCAGTTCCTTCTGCTCGTGTTGCGCCCGCTTCCGTAACAGAGGATCACGGGTCGTGCTGACTGATAAACTTCGATTCACCACCCACCCATAAGGTTCAATCGAGGCCCGACGCAAATCGTCCTGCAAAGCCGCGGCTTCGCTCACGGGCGTGGTCTCGGCCAGGGTCACGAGCAGAACCTTCGACTGGCTTTCATCCTGCAGCATCATCAGGGGCGTTTTAACTTTCCCCGGCGTCGATTCTTCGAACTTTTTGAGCATCTCCCGATGATACGACCCCGCCGCATCCAAAAGAAGCAGGGTATGCCCGGTCGGAGCCGTATCCAGAATAACAATGCTCCGCCGCGCTTCGAAGACCGTCCTGGCGAAGGCATGAAACACGGCCACCTCTTCTGTGCAGGGCGATGCCAGGTCTTCGCGCAAAAGCTTCAGGCCTTCATCATCGAGTCCCTTGCCCTTCGCCTCCAGAATTTTTTCCGTATAGATCCGCGTTTCCTCTTTCGGATCAATGCGGCTGATCGTAAGGTTGGGAACGTTGCCTTCGATGGTCTGAGCCAGATGCGCAGCTGGATCGGTCGTACTCAGGTGAACTTTTTTCCCGAGTTCTGCAATCGCAAGGGCGAGCGCGGCCGCAACCGTGGTCTTTCCAACCCCACCTTTTCCCATGACCAGCACCAGTCCCCGCTCCTGAGCTGCGAGTTCTTCAGCAAGGCCAGTCAGGGAAAAGCCTGGCTTTACAGCCTCGCCCCCGGATGATTCACGGGATGCCCCATCCTCGTGCGACTGCTTATCATTCAGAAGAGCTCGCAGAGCCGGCAAACCCACTGTATTGAAAGGTTTCAACGGTACGATGTGCAGGGGCAGATCCTTGATTTCAGGCGGCAGATTCTGAAGGGCGGTCCTCGATTGATCGGCCAATCCACGAGCCAAGGAATCATCACTGCTGCTGGCAATGAAAACTCCGTTCATCATAAGAATCTGATGGGATAGGCCCAGATCCTGAAGCTCGTGACTCGACCGTGCGGCTTCAGTCAGAGTGCTTTTTTTCGGGTCGCGCGACCAGGACGATCGTCGTCAAGGTCGGATCCCGCAAAGCCTCCATCGCGGCCGCGAAGCGGGCTTCCTGACTTTTCAGGGCTGTATGTGGTCCGAGGCAACTGGCGCCGCGCTCATTCATTTCGAAAAAACCTGTCCAGGCCTGCGGCAGACTCAAAAGGCGCAGGGTATGCCCGGTGGGGGCTGTATCGAAGAGAATGATATCGAACTCACGAGTCATCGCCGTATCACTGATCAGGGATGTGAACTCATCGAAGGCAGCGATCTCGACTGTGCAGGCACCGGACAATTGTTCGCGGAGGCCGGCGATTTCCAGGTCCGTGGCCTTGCCAAGCATCGGGGTGATGACCCGGGACCGATACTCTTCAGCGGCGAGATCGGGGTTGATGTTCAACGCCATAAGCCTCGGCACCTGCGGCACTTCCCGCGGGTGATTGGTGAGTTTCACTCCGAAGGTTTCATCCAGGTTGGATGCAGGATCGGTACTGACGAGCAACACGCGTTGTCCCTGCTCAGCCAAAGCCAAGGCGCTGGCCGAAGCGATGGAAGTTTTCCCCACCCCGCCCTTGCCCGTAAAAAAGATGAATTTGGTCATGAATACGGATGCGATTGTAGCGCGCGAGAATATTTCGTGGGAGCTGCTTGAGGCTGTCATGGAAGTCCCCATCAATGATTTGATGAATAATCCAGGCTCACGGTAGCAAAAGCATCAAGAAGTTGTGAAGGGATGAACGATAGGATAGCGGACTTTGCTTAGGTCGCGGTTTGATGTTCGTATGAATTGGAAAGTGGCAGAAGGAAAATGGCGTCCCCAAGGGGATTCGAACCCCTGTTACCGCCGTGAAAGGGCGGTGTCCTGGGCCAGCTAGACGATGGGGACAGGACTTGCAGATCTTTGGGAGTGTCAAGTGAGCCCTGCTGGATTCGAACCAGCGACCCGCACATTAAAAGTGTGCTGCTCTACCAACTGAGCTAAGAGCCCTTTTCACTTTTCCGCTCCCGCGGAGAGCCCCTTGTTTACGTAATTTAAGTTTTTGGGTCAACAGCTTTTTCTCATGATGTCCTGGAGATATTCCCCAGCACCTGTTTCGGAAAAATATTACCCATAATATCCATGACTTAGTATCCAAATCCGGCAGGAGCATAAGGATTCCCGTAAGTGAGCCGATCTGTCTTAGGCGGTCCCTAGCAAGAGTCGAGGTTATGGCAGAAAACAAATACGTCATATCAAAAGCGGTTCGCGACAAGTTCAAGGTAACGACGATTACCGAGGCGGACCTGAAGAAGTTTGCCAACCTGAGTCTGGAACTCTTCACCTACCTCAAGGAAGTGAAGAGCCTCGACTTCAAAGTCTACTTCCGCGTTGATTTGGAAATGATTGAGTTCATCACCCCCAAAAATTTCGCGGAAGACCTCGTCGATGCGATCATCTCGGCCCGCAACAAGGAATACAGCAACCTCGACATCTGCGTCGAGCGCAAGGACTATCCGAAATTCGAATACCTGATTCAGAATATCCGCCAGAAGAAAATCGACAATCTTCTGAAGAAGGATCCGAACCTCGATCGCAAAACCATCGAGGTCTTCGGCGATCTGAGCCAGGCCAGCCAGATGATCGTTCGCGGCGGCATCAATAAAACCGTGGCGCAAAGAGCCCAGATGGCCGCAAGCCGGCTGATCGATAATCTCATGGACAGCGAAGTCGCGGTCGGCACGCTCTCGCGGATGATACTCGCGGATGAAACTCTCTATGATCACAGTGCGGCCGTGGCCATGATCTCTGGCATCATCGCCAGGAACCTTCTGGCCAAATCGAAAGAGGAAGCCGAACTGATCGCCCGCTCGGGACTTTATCACGATGTGGGAAAAACCTGCGTTCCGGGGCACATCCTCAATAAGCCGGGAAAATTCACGCCCGAGGAATTCGACATCATCAAGGCCCACACGTCGCTCGGCTATGATGAGCTGAAAAAAGCCATGTCCAACGGTGCGCCGATCGAAGAGCAGGTGGCCCTGGTCGCCCTTGAGCATCACGAGAAATTCAAAGGCGGCGGCTACCCGATGGGCAAGACCGGACGCCAGGAAGAAAAACCCGACGGCATCCACGAATACGCGCGCATCGTGACGATCGCGGATGTGTATTCCGCGCTCCTTATGAAACGCGTGTACAAGGAAGCCTATGACCAGGAAAAATCCCTGACTCTGATGCGTTCCTTTGCGCCGAACGATTACGATCCCGCGATCTGGGGAAAATTCGAAAAGAGCGTGACTCAATCCATCGACTACTATGCGGCGATCGAAAAGGTCAGCGATAGTAAAAGGGATTCGGGCCGTATCATCATCATAGATGACAACGGCAAACGCACCACCATCGGCAACAAGAACAAAACCGCCTAAGATTCCGCGTATCATGCCTTGGGAAATGGATCCCGGTCTTCGGACCGGAAGAATCTCCTTGAGAAATCCGCTTTTGCCAATTCTTACCGCAGTTCTTCAATCCCCGAACATTACCGGAAAAAAGATCAATTCAAAACGAAAGGATTCATTTCTCAAGAAAACTAACCATGAAGCCCGATGCCTCATTAGGTTTTGGTGGGAGTCCCCCAAACCCTTTTGGAGGAACAGCAATGCAGCCTAACATACGTCCAGCTCTTCTTGCGCTCGGCCTCTGCTTGACCGCAGCCGGCTGCTCGGATTCAACCCAATTCA
>NZ_DASTAT010000118.1 GCF_035712445.1 Oligoflexus sp.
GTTGACTCCATTCAAACGGTCAGTTCCTGAGTTTCTTCCAGATCCTTGCCGATCAGAAAGAGGCGCGAGAGATAACGAATGAAGGTGCCCGCAACGCCACCCACGTAATTGATGCTGCTGAAATAAACCGAAGCCGCATCCATTCCGGATACACGGGCATGATAAAGCGCGAGAAGAGGCAGGAGGAGATAGCAGGTTATTTCCGTGATAAGCCCCATGCGAAAAGTTTTACGCAGAACACTCTCCGTAAAATAACGACCTGCTTCGAATTCCTTCAGAATGCTGATCATGATTCCCGTCATGACCACAAAAAGCATAAGACTCACATCCATCGCACTCAGGGAAATGCCGCCATGCGGCGTCGGGTAAACATTGGCCGCCATATCCCGGCTGGCTTCCCTCAGTCCTTCCACAAAGCCGGAAAACATTTCGCGCAGGGCGAGCAGAATAAGAATGAGCATCACGAAGCGCAGAATCAGGCGGGATCGACGAAAGGTATGAGGAATCTTTTTTAGCTGGGACATGGTGAATCTCCTTGGTGACCATGAATGCTTTTTATCTAGCCCAGCCCATCTCATTACGCAATAAAAAATTATCGTTATTCGATAACTTTTTACCCCAAAGCATGAATTACATCCCAGAACGGCACCCCTAAAACAACCGCCCGGTGGCGGACATTTCATGCAACGCTTGAATACTTCTAGGGAACAGTGGGAGCCGGTGTTATGAGTTTCAGCATAACGCGCGAACGCTGATTGATAAGGAGAAGCACTATGAAATTCCTCGCCCAGCTTTTATTCGCTTTGACCGTCATGAGCCAGGCCGCCCAGATTCAAGCCACGACCTGGCGTTCGGAATTTGAATGTTTTGTGAAGCTGCATTACACGCAGCTTGCTTACGGAAAAACAGTCTGCCATGTGATGGCGCATATCGGAGTCGAGCAATGGAAAGGCGCGATCTGGATGGGCGCCACTCCGGAAACGGAATGGGCCAACGTTCAGGATGTGCCGCTGAAGCGTGAAGGCCAGGCGTTCCTGGGTCAAGCCGTTCTGAAAGGCGAAACCGGCAAAATCGGGCCGTATTTTAAAGATTTCGTGGTTCAGTATTGGGTGAACTTTGAAGATGGCACGAGCTTCATCAGTCCCGTTTATCCCATCACTGTAAAAACGACCCGGAGCACCTACTCCTGGGAGGACTATGAAAAAGCGCGCACGACTCTGATCGAGCAATCGAATCTGCAGCCCTTCTGGGAGAGCACAAGCTGTGAGCAGATCGAGAAGATCACCCTGGGCTAAGCCCGCCCCACACCGCCTCCCCAGGAAAATTTTACCTGGGGTCTGTCCCTGATGCTCGGTACGTATTATTATGTATAAATCAGGCACACAAGAAAGAACGATAGATGTTTGTAGCCCCAGGGTGTTTCACCCTCGGGGTTTAATTCCTTCCCCTATCTGAACCCGCCAGATTACGAGCTCATCGCGCACCGCTCACCCGAAGCGTCCACCAAAGGCACGAGAATATCATACTCCAGCGCTGGCTTCATGAGCCGGTCGTTTTCCATAACTTCCCCTCATCGCCCGGGCGGACACGGCCGTCAGGGGCTGACAGACGCTGCAGTAATAGCTCACGCGCTGACTTTTCCCGGTCTCCTCTTTCACCAGGGGACGACCGCAGTCCGCACATTTTTGTTTACGGAAAATTTTCCAATGCTTCTTCAGCTCGCCGGCTTTTTTCCAGGCATAAAAGCGCAGGGAATAATCCCGAGCCTCCTGCACCAGCTGCCGCCGCATGGACGAGCTCAGGGCCGAGACGGGAGTATCAGGATGCAGTTTTAAAATGAACAGCACCTCGTTTTTGATGATGTTCCCCAGGCCCGCGAAGATATCCTGGTCCATGAGCACATCACAGACCGGCCGACTGTTCTGCGCCATCACTTTTTCTTCGACGTGCTTCGCATCCCACTGCGGGGACATCAGATCCACAGCCCAATCATAGGCCGCGATCTCCTGGGCGCTCACCTCGCGGATGGCGCAGGCATGGAAATTAATGCACCCTGTTTCAAACTGCAGCTGCAGCTTCGGAACGCTCCCTTCCTTTTCCTTATCAATGAAGTAGCTGCCGAAGAGCAGAAAATGAATGCGCAGCGCGCAGGCATCAAAGAAAAGCAGGGCATGCTTGCCCCAGGATTTGACATCACGCAGTGTTTGCCCGACCAGGGTTGGGGCCTGCGGATAAACACCCGTGGCCAGCACGACTTTTTTACCCAAAAAGGGGGCCAAATCCTCCATCAGAATGACAAGGGATGGTCCTTCCATGGCGACTCCTGAAATGACAGATCGTGAAGACTACCCCGGCCAAGACGGGGCAGACAGCCTTGACCTGAACTTGCAAGAATCCCTCCAGCCAGATCTTCAGGCCACATCCTGCAGATGGCCTGCCGTCAGAGCAAAGAGCAGCACCTCACCCGCCACGCCCTTCAGCTGATAGGAACCCGCAGGCGTCCAGCTGCCGAGCGGCAGATAGTCGCGCACGGCAGCCGTCATAAGGATTTGCGAAGGTTCAGCGTTGACCTGAACCCGAGCCGCGATGTTCACCGTGTTGCCGATGGCCGTATAATCCGAACGCCTTTGGCCTCCGAAGCTTCCCACGATCGCCGGCCCATGATGCAGACCAATGCGCATCTGAAAGCTGTGCTGGAATTCCTGGCGCCAGGTCTGATTCAGGTCTTCCAAGGCCTTCATCATGGCCTGGGCACAGAGACAGGCGCGCCGAGCCTGGTCCTGCGCCTCCATGGACAGGGGGGCTCCAAAGAAAATCAGAATGCCATCACCTAAAAACTTATCGATCGTGCCGCCGTGTTCGAAGATCACATCCGTCATCCGAACAAAAAAGTCATTCAGAATCCGGGCGATCCGCGCCGGACCCAATATTTCCGTGGACCTTGTGAAGTTCACCAGATCGGTAAACATCACCGTGATGGGCCGCATGCGGGCGCTGTCATCAAAGATGGCCTTCCCCGCCAGAAGATCTTTGACAAGGTCGGGCGGCAGGAAGCGCTGCAGAATGTTCTGATTGATGAACTGATTCAGATCGTCGATCTTGCGTTCGCGCTTTTTCAGATCGAGCAGGTTTTCCACGGTGGAAACGAGTTCCCTTTCATCGAAAGGCTTGCCGAGATAGGCGCTGGCGCCCAGGCGAATGCCCTCGGCCTTGCTTTCCGCGTCGGTTTTCGCTGTCAAAAGGATCGTCGGCAGGGACATGCTGTCCTCCCTGCGATGCAGCGCTTCAATCAAGGCCGGCCCATCCATGCCCGGCATCAGCCAGTCGGTGATGACGAGATCGATCAGCTGCGGATGCGTTTCCACGATCCTGAGCGCCGCTTCGCCCCCGCCCGCGGCTATCATATGATAACCGTGCGAACGCAGCATGCCGCTGACGATGCCCCGCATATCAAAGACATCATCCACCACCAGGATCACAGCCTTGCAGTCTTCCGGGCGCAAAAGCTCCGGTTCTTCACTGCGCTGCGGATGCTGCGGCTCCAGTCCTGCAAGATGCCAGTCGCGTTCCTCGTGATTCGTGCCGTCCTCCTGCAGCTGAACGATAGGACTTTTGCGGATGTAATCCTCGATCAGCTGCAGCTCCTTGCGATAATCACAGGGCTTATAAAGGATATGATGCGCCTGGGCCTTGCGCACGCCGTCCGCCAGCATCTCGGCCGAGGTTTCGCCGGTCAGGATAATGCGGAAGGTATCCGGGGAAACGCGGGCCACGAAGGCGAGCAGATCGGTGCCCTGCTCCCCCACAAGGTTCGCATCCGCGATCACCACGCGGATGCGGTGCGTCCGCAGAAGATCCTTGAGGCCGGCACCATTCGCCACGATCCTATACTGCTGCAGGACCGTGTGCCGCTCCATGGCCATGGTGAATTCATTGCGAACCGCAGGCTCATCCTCGACATAGACCAGATCCAGAATCGGCAGGCCTTCCGTGGAGGGCCGATGGAGTTTCTGCTCCAGTTCCCGCAAAAATTCCGGGCTGAGCGGCAGCAGCTGAAAGTGATCCACCTGCGCGGTATTCAGCTGTTTCAGAGTATCCTGCTTCATCCGTCCGACTTCCGCCAGGAGCACGCGCCAGGCCTGAGCCTGCCACTCGCGACAGGACTGTAAGAACGCATCCAGTTCCGGTCCGGCATCCACCAGGGTCATCACCACGCGCGCGCCTTCGCGATGCATGATGGCCGCGGCTTCCTTCAAATCCGCCACAGGTCGAATGCGCCAGAGCTGGCCCCGATCCTCAAGAGTCCTGACGAGATCATGGCGCCGCGTGGCATCCGCATCCACCAAAAGAATATCTATGGCCTCGTCCGCAGTCAAAAGCAGCGGAAATTCCACCCAGAAGCGAGCCCCTTGCGCGGCTTCGCTTTCCACTCCGACCGTGCCGTGCATCAGCTGCGCCAGCTCCTTGACCAGCGCCAGGCCAAGCCCGGTGCCCTGTTTATCCTGCTGATGCCGCCCTTCGACCTGGGAGAAGAGTTTGAAGAGTTTATCCTGCTGCTCTTTCGGAATCCCGGGCCCCGTGTCCGCCACCGCAATGCGAACCTGCTGCGCCCGACGTTCGAGGATCAAATCTATGCGGCCGCCTTTGGGCGTGAACTTCAAAGCGTTGGCGAGGTAATTGAAAACGACTTTTTCCAGAGCATCGATTTGACCCTGTATTTTCAGGCTTTCCGGTCGATCGACATCCATGACGACACGGAATTCCATCCCTTGCCTCTTGCAGGCGTCCGCACAGAAGGCGGCCACGTTTTGCACGAAACGTTCGAGTGGAATGGGGTCGAGGCGCAGTTTGAATTTCGCCAGCGAGATTTTTTGAAAATCAAGGAGCTGGTTCACAAGGCGAAAGAGTCGCTTGGCATTGCGTCGCGCCATCTCCACAGCCGACGGCATATCCGACGGGCTGAGGTTCTCCCGGAGGCTCCCGAGGATCAGAGTCAGAGGCGTTCGCAGCTCATGCGAGATCGAGCGGAAGAAACGTGTTTTCTGTTCATCCGCGTCCTTCAGTTCCTCATGGGCGTCCACCAGCTGCTTTTTCTGATGCTCCAGAATACCCTTTTGCTCTTCCAGCTTTTCCTTTTGCATCCGCAGTCTTTCCGTCTGCTGATGCACCTCGTCCTGGAGGTTGCGGGTCAGGCGTTCGGCCGTGCGGAAGGCATGCGCGAAGTTGCTGCCGACCACCAGGGATTGAAAGAAGATGAAGGCGACCATTCCATAGTGCCCAAGATATTCGAAATCATAGACATGGAAGAAGGCGACCATCGTATCGTTCAACATCGCCAGGAAAAGAAGGGCGAAACCTGTCATCGCCATCGACGCGGCCCGAAACCTTTTCCGAACCAGCTGCACGAGGCGTACGATCAGAAGAATCGAAACAAGCCCCTGAACTCCGAGTATGGGCACGACCACAAACACAGCCTGCCGCGGCCAGACAAGCGTTGCAGCGATCATGATCGGCATCAGTGACCAGACAGTCTGCATGATCCAGCGCGGGATCGCTTTCTCGAAGGAGAGATTGAAAAAGCTGAAGTAAATCGAGAAGCCGAGGCAAAGGCCCCAGACTATAGGCAGGACGGTCAGGGCATAGGTCAGATAGCTCGGTTCCGTAACGAAGCGGCTCAGAAGCGCTTCCGTTGAAAAGTAGCGAAAGCCCATGAGCAAAGAAAAAATACCGATCAGGAGGCTCGGTTTATCTTCCGGCCGCAGCACGTAAAGCCCAAAGTTCGAAATGAAGAGGAGAAAGAACATGCCGAGCACGAAAAAGGTCTGCATATCATGTTTTTCGAGCTTATCCTGCAAGTGCGTGCTCGGATAGATGACAGGGCTCAGCGTGAAGTTCCCTGGGATGCGGTAGCGACTGCCGAAGCTGATCAGGTAGAATTCCTCGCCGGCAGCCACCGGCAGATCCCCATGCACGACCCTCATCTGATAGGCCATCGTTTCTTCACTATCCCCAAGTCGTCCGGATTCCGTCAAAAGTCGAAGATCCTTGACTGCGGGTCGATAGATCCAGGTCTGATGCTGCTGGGCGAACTGATCAATCCAAAAGCCGAGCGGTTCGGGTCGAGGAATACCCACCACCTTCATGATGAAGGTGGCCTTTTGAATTTCGCGGTCCAGCCCGGCCGCCTTGCGCCAGTCCGTTCCCATCGCAATCAGTTTGTAATCATCCTGCAGAAAGCTTTCATTCAGAATGTCTTCGCGGGTCAATAAACGATCGGGATAAAAACGCCATTCGCCTTTTATTTTCAACGGGCCCCTTTGCGCAAAATCCCAGCCTTCCGCATGAAAGACCCCATCGACCGCGGACGGTTCACTGTTCGCCATGAGCCTCGGGACAGCAAGAAAGAAGAGCAGCCAAAGGTTAAGATACCTTGCGCAGGGCATCATCACCGTCCTCCTTATTCCAGGTCAACACGAAACGGGGATGGGTCGCATGCTTGTCATAACGAATCTGACCGGACGCCCGCTGCATGAGTTTGCGCGCGATAAATAGTCCCAGCCCCGAACCGGATGTTCCCTTGGAACTGACGCCGCGTTCGAAGAGATGACTCTGAAGATCGGATGGAATCGGAGCCCCCGCGTTTTCCACGAGGACCTCCAAACGTTCGCCGTGCGTCGCTGCAATCGCAATCCAACGCTGATCAGAAGGCAGGGACTGCATGGCGTCGACGGCATTTCCGAGCAGATTCAAAAGTATCTGCATCAGGTGCGCGGCATTGATCGGCAGATTCAGGGCAAGGTCACCCGGCCTGATCTCGATTCTGTGTTTACGAAGGCGCGGATGAATGAGACGGTGCAGCGTATTCCAAACTTCATCCAGGCGGCAGGCTCCCAGATGCTGACTGCTGCGACTATAATCCAGGATGGAAACCACCAGCTCGGCCGCGTGATGCGCCTGCTGTTCCAGGAGCTGATAGGACCTGACGAGAGTCAAAACCTGCTCGCAGGTGCTCTGCTGCTCGACGGTCAGGTGACTCATCGTTTGCCACAGTTCTTTACGCGCTCCTGCGTCAAGCGGCAGACCAGCGAGGATGAATCGCAGGGACCGCAGATTTTTGTTGCTCGCGTCTTCAGGTTTCACAAAGGGCAGCTGCTGAAGGTCGACGTCTTCCAGATGCTGCCCCTGACAAAGACTCAGGCAGGCCGCGTTCCAGGCCGCGCCGCTGAGCGGCAGAAGGCTGAGCGTGCAGAGGCTGCTGTCCTGAATGCTTTCCTTATCGAGTTTTCCCGCCTGGAAAAGGTTTTTCAGTTCATGGCTGAGTTCCCGCATCATCTCGCCGAGCTGAGCCATCCGTTCCCGCTCCTCGATCGCATCCATCTTATGAATGATCTCGATGCGCTTCAGAAGATTGCGCACGCGGAAACTCAATTCTTCATGCTGAATCGGCTTCGCCAGATAATCATCGGCGCCCAGGCTCAGTCCAAAGATGCGGTCGTCTTCACTGGCCCTTGCCGTCACCAGGATCACGGGAATGTCTTCGAGCGTGCTGTCCTTTTTCATTTCCAAAAGCACATCCTCGCCTGACATCTGCGGCATCATCATATCGAGCAGCATCAGATCGGGCGGGCTCGTGCGCGCCTTCTGCAGGGCTTCCGCGCCCCCATGCGCGACGCTTACTTCATAACCATCGCCCAAGAGCAGATCGCGCAGAACCTCGCAGTTGATTTCATTGTCATCGACGACCAGGATATGACCCTTGTTTGGCGCTGCATCCAAAGTCACAGAGTTCTTTGCAGCCAGCGCGGGAGGGGCGTTAGATTTTTTGTTTTCCACCAGTTCAGGCGTCGTAGTCAGATGAATCCGGGTCTGACGCGGGACGGTCACACGGAAAAGGCTCCCCTGACCAAAGACGGATTCCAATTCCACGCGCCCGCCCATCAGGCGGCAGATATCACGCACCATCGAAAGACCAAGGCCCGTGCCTTCATAGGCGCGCCGGGCATCGCCTTCGACCTGCTTGAATTCCTCGAAAACCTGCGCCTCCTGATCCTTGGGTATGCCGATGCCGGTGTCACGAACCTCCATCACCAGCTGCTGATCCTGAATCCGAAGACGCAATGACACCCGATTCGCCCGTCCGGGTTCGGCGAATTTAAAGGCGTTGCCCAAAAGGTTACGGAGTATGGTGGCGAGCTTCCCATAGTCTCCGACCCAGGTTTCCGCGGCCAATCCCGATTCGACCTGCAATTCGAATTCCGTGTTTTTGAATTTGAGCAGAAGGCCTTCCGCAAGATCCTGAGCTTCATTGATCAGATCGCCCAGACGGAATTGACTGTTGGAAAGCTCCAGAGTTCCCTTCCGCGACTTGGCCAGATCCAGAATGGTGTTCACCTGATTTTTAAGGGAATGCGCGAGTCGCACGCATTTTTGCAGCTGAACGCTGGCCTCGTGGCTCAGTTCTCCATAACGTCCATTGATCAAAAGCTCCAGGAAACCAATAATGCCGTTCAAAGGCGTTCTAAGTTCATGCGAAGTATTGTGAAAGAAGACCGTGCGGGATTTTTCCTTTTCCCGGACTTCAATCAGAAGCCGTTCATTTTCACTGAAGGAACGCGCGAAAGCCCGGCCCACCAGAACGGATTGAGCCAGGATGAAGGCAAGGTTCGTGTAATGCGCAATGTAGGGCAGGCCCAAATCGAATTGCCCGACCGCAGCATCATAAAGAATACCCCCGACTGGAATCAGCAGACTGACGCGCACCAGCTGCATTTCCCGATCGACGTTTTTGACCCGCATCACTTCATAAATAGCGCAGATAAGGACGATGCCGACATAAGCCGACACGAAGAAGACAATGGCCAGAGGAATGCGGGCATGAAAGAATTGCACCGCAATCGCCAGAACTTCCATGCTGCCGAGAAGGACAAAGCCAAGGAATACAGGGTTTTTCCAGGCCCGAAGCCGATCCACCCGATGAAAGAGATAGGCCGCGAAAAGGACGACCGAACCAATGAAACTGAGATAAAGCGTATCCGATTGCAGGTAAAAACCAAATTCCGAA
>NZ_DASTAT010000119.1 GCF_035712445.1 Oligoflexus sp.
TCGGTGATAGTTTCCACTTCTACCCGAGCCATCATCACCAGTTGAAATCCATCTTCATGCATCTCATGACCAATTCGATGACGCACGGTTTTTCAGCCGAGACCGAGGGCGTCATCCGCATCGAGATCATGCCCAAGGGCCGCAACCTTCAGATCATCTACCAGGACAATGGCAAGGGCATTCATATGAAAAAGATCCGTCAGCTGGCAGCGGCCCGCATGCCCGACCTCGGTCAGCGTACCGATACCGAGATCGCTCAGCTGATCTTCGACAGCGGCTTTAGCACCCGTGATCATGTCGATGAATTCGCCGGTCGCGGCGTGGGTATGGATGTGGTCCGCACGACCTTGGAAGACTTCGGCGGGAGCATCAAGGTCATCCTGGAAAACAGCCTTCAGGATACCCATAGCGTTGACTTCAGCCCGGTCAGTTTCAAAATCATCCTTCCACCCGAGGTCTTCCTTGGGGTGGATGATGCGACGCGAAAAGTGGCCTAACACTCAATCCAGCAGTTCCCGCTGAATTGCGTTATCCAGGTGGCGAATCCACGCATTGTAGTTCTTGTGGATTTGGCCCTGATAATGATCGAGGTTCTGGCTCGACTCATAATTGATACTGTATTCCTGGGTATCGTACCTCACCACCACCACCGCCTGATGCGAACGGATATTCAAGGTCCCCCGCACGGTCCCTGGGCTGATGGCATCCATCTTCCAGCCCTGGATCAGCCCGGCCTTCATAATTGCTTTCTCAACATCCTTAGCCGTGTAATCAGGCTTGTACATCTTCACTGGGGAATGAGCGACGTTATATATAGGCGCTGAGCGGCAGGCGCCGAGCAGGAATGTGAGAGTCAGTAAGGAGGTCAACACTATGGAATTTCGTTTCACGCGGGGCTCCAGATAATCTGCATCATGATTCGGGCGACGTGTCAGCTGTCAGCATACCGAGACGTCTCCTTTTGCCATCAAAAGTGCTTCGTGCCAGCCCTGTGGCCTGGCAGAGTTCTTTTATACTGTTATACCGCGTCAATAAACTAGATAAAATATTTCTCTCCAGGGAGTCCAAAAAAACATCGTATGTGTAGCCAGGGGCCTGGACCATGCCCGGCGCAAGTTTTATGAGCAACCTTCGCTACCGCCGGACTCGTATATCTGTAGCTATTTCTTTGATAAGGAAGGGCGTATTTGGATCGCTATGAGCGAGCCTTCTGATATTCAGCTGCAAAAAAGGGCCCCTAGAGAGGCCCTTAATAAAGTCTAAAATTAGTTGAGGATGATTCTCACTGCTTTTCTTCGGATTCCGCCACTTCGACAAAAACCAAAGCTACAGGTGTTTCATCAAGCCTGCGAACAGTATACGTTTTCAAAACCTTACCATTTTCATCTGTGAGCTGAACCAAAGTCATATCCAAGAGGTCTGTAAATTCGTCGTCGGGAACAAACTTCAAATCTTCAGGTATATCGGTTTCTTGTGTTAAGTCTTTCTCACTCGCTGGAAGCAGGGTAAACTTTTGCAACTCAGTTTGCTGAAGAAGGAGCGAGGTGAATTGTAGACGGGACTTACCAAGTCCTCCGCCACCTACAATAATGCCAGCAGAAGCCGACATGGAAAAAGCCAAACCCATAACGACCATTAATTTTGCGACGAATTTCATTTCTGGACCCCTTCAGCTTTGGTGATCTGCGCATCAAACCGCCCGCACAGAATGCTGACGAACATTCGATGCTTGCCCCACTTGGTCGGATCTTTTCTTAGTGCTTCGATCTTCGTAAGAGACTCTTTCACGATAGAAAGGACCTCCTGAGCACCCTGATCGTTATAACCTTCAACCACGTTGACGATTCCCGAATACTTATCGGCTGCCTGGAAGCTATCCAGGTTGTAGCGTATCGTTTGACGGGCCTGTTCTTCACTTGTACCAACTGTTTCGAATAACAGATCCTTAATCGTCCCGTCTCGGCGCTCAGCTAGAATTTCTTCTTCCAAAAGAAAATCCAGGGCTTCCACTCCGACACGCCCGTACGTTTCTTTTACTTCAGCGCGAGTCGTGCCCAAAGCTGTCGAAGCCATAGAATGCACAAGATAGAACATCTTCGTCTGTAGCACCAGGTCCAGAGCTTTATCCAGTTTCGACTCATTTTCAACAAAATTCTTATCCTGCTCAATCAGCGGGGAAAAATTAGGAAAATGCTCCACTAAGATCGTCTTAGCTTCATCCGGCGCCACAACTTTCAATATCTGATAAGCGTTCCGAAAGGTGCAGTTATGCGCCTCCCGGCTGATAATCCGATAAACCGAACTATAAGGCAGCCCCACGCGTTGTGAAAGCCACCGAACGCTTTCGTCCCGGGGCTCAATGTAGGCCATCATCCTTTCACGGAGAATGTCGCAAATACCGTGCTTCATGTGTTCCGTCCTATTCCCATCTGTGTACTGAGGAGGATTCACTTTGGTTTAAGGTATCCCTTAGTGCCTGAGTTTTGTCAAGCCTGGAGTCGGGCCGATAAACCGCGTGAAACCCTTGTAATCAATGCGTTTGGTGTCACGGTAAAGAAACGCCCTCTCACCGTGATGAACTTAAATTGCAAAAGGAAATCTCAGCATTAACCGCCACGAAAGATTATGTAAGTCCGGGCACTTGGAAAGCCTTGCAGGCTGCGTCCACTCGTGCCACAGTCCCCGCAGATTCGGGCAAAAACATTTGCAACCCGGAAGAGCACAAGACTCTCCTGAAACGAGAGCCCCCTTGATCGCGTGGCTGTCTTCTCTCACATTCCTGCCTGGAACCCACCATCGTGCGTAAAGCACGTCGCTATCCCATCTTTCATCTTCACTTTTTGACCGAGAGAAACGCCACGCTAACGCTCTCTTTTTGGCAAGCTAACTAGCTAACCAATTGAAATTATTCAAGAGCTTGGGCGGACAGTTTCCATCAATCACAGGGGAGACGAAGGGTTGCCGCAAATATTGCAAAAAAAATCGAGACGTACGCGTCTGCGGCGGTTGAGGCTCATGCATAAAATCGTGGATAACGGTCACCCTGTCCAGTGAATTTCACTGAAGCTGCGGGAGACCGTTCCTGGGGGGCTATTTTTCCGCTTTGTGCTGGAATTTCAGATCCGCCGTGAAGGCGATCAGAGTGCGAATCGAAGCGGACTGATTCACCAAAGCCAATGGACTGATGCGATCGGTCAGCAGATTGGTATTGCTGATGGATTCAATCACCCCGACAAGGTCCAAACTCTCCGCCATATTCAGGCGATAGATCTGATCCACGTAGACACCGACGATCTTGGTGATCTTATCCGGCGACAGCGGTCCGACTTCAACAAAGAGCTGCTCCAGATAGTCACGATCGGCCTGAGACAGCATCAATTTCAGAGCATCCTTCTCCATGCCCAGCATCCGCTTGAAACTATCCACGCGGTTCTGCTCCAGCGAACGGCGGCACTTCATCAGGAACGGGAACAGATCGTTGCTCGGACTCAGATGCAGGTAAGGATAGTAATCCACACTCACCGCGCGAATCAAAAACGCGAGGCGATGGAAAAGATGCGTCGGGGGCACGCCCAGGTAATAGTCGCGGTCGATATAAATCTCGCGCTTTTCAAAGTCGAACTGGAAACGATCCTCAAGCTTCGCCATATGGAACAGCTGATAATTATTCTCGACCAGGAACTTCACATAGTAGCGAAGTCCGCTGCGCTGAATGACATCATCTTTCCATTCCAGGGTCCTGCGCACTTTCAGAAGCTCATCCGAACGCACCTTCAGGCGCTCCGCGATACCCTTGATATTCATGTGGCTGGCAAACTGCTGGACGATAATCGGATGCAGTGTTTTCAAAAGACGCGCCAAGGGACTCTTGATGCCGGGATGGAACATCTCCCGTCCCATGCGGTCTGTCCACTTCAAATCATAGAAATAATCCGTCGGCTGACGCCAAACCTTATAGGGCCAGTTTTCCAGGAGCTGGATGTTCTCTTCAAATACAGCCGCAGTCTGCACTGCGATGTGCTGCTCGGTTCGATCCGGCAGCGGATTCGCCAGCAGCCACGAGCAAAGCCCTTCCCGAGCTCTTCCCTGGGCGGCGACAAGGCGCCATTCTTCGGGCTCAAAGGTAATCTGAAGACGCTCATCGCCCTCGCTCGACCGCAGCGGCAGATCCGGGGTCTCAAGACGCTGGGTTACCTCCTTGTTCAAGGCTGTCGCCTCCAAGGATTCCCGTGGACGAATCAAGGTATTTTTGGGACCTGTCAGCTCAGGACGCGGCGCGACGACTGTCGCAAGGGGCGGCTCCTCATCACTGTCAGTGCCCGGCAGCACCGGAACGGAGAAGCCCTGAGGCTCGGGTTCCATGGGTGCGGCTGGTGGCGTAGGCATGGCAAGGTCCACCGGCATCCGCGCGACCTTGGTGTCCATGGGCGCAGGCTGCGCGTTATAGACAAAGTTTTCGAAGTTCAGCGGCGCGTCGTTGGATGCATCGCTGCTGTCATTCGCTAAAACCACGGCCGAACGCGGCCTTGTTTCCGCAGCTCCGCCTGTCTGAAATTCAGGAACCTCCGGCATGCGAGGCGGCGGCATCATCAAAGGACTATTCGCATCACCCAGATCCAAGGAAGCGGTCTGACCACGAACCTGAGTTCCTTCCGGGCCCATGCCCTGCACGGACTCGTTTTCACCACCGAACTGCAAATCCACCGGCAGACTGAAGCTGATATCCACATCCGTAGGCTCAGGCTTCAGGCCCAGGCGCTCGCCGATCGAAATCAAATCATGTTCAAGGGCAGGCAAATCCAGGTTATAGCGTTCCACCGTTTCCCGATCCCGACGCAGGCGCGGCAGGATCCGATGCAGAAGCTCATAAAGATCGGTGTCCGCATTGAACTCGGAATAAAGGACGATCAAAGGTCCCCAGGTGCGAATCTCGTCCAAGTTCGCCGCATAGACCTGCTCAAAGAGCGAAAGGGCTTTGCGATGATCCTTGGCCGCCGCAAACAGATATTCGGCATAGAAAAGCCGCAGCTCGCGCTGGACTTCACTTGGGAAGCGCGCATGCTTATTATGATCCAAAAGTTCGGACACGGTTTGATAAAGGAAGCTCACCATGCCGACTTCCTGCAGAAGATCCTTGGAATAATCCAGGAGCCTTGAGGTCTGCTCGCTGTTTTCCAGGAGCTCAAGGCTATGCAGCCAGTAGCGCTCCATCGCAACGGTATCCCGGCGGCTGGCAAAGTATTCGAAAGCCGCAAGCGAGGTCGACTGACCGACCAGCCCCGTGGGCAAAAGGAAGTTCAAATAGAAACGCAGATCGTTTTCGCGATTGTCATCCATCAAGGATTTCAGGATCGGAGTGACGATCCCTTTGATCAGGCCGCTTTCCTGCCACACTTCCAGCATCTGCTTCAAAAGAACGGTCGCGGCCTTCTGATGCTCCCAGAAACTCTTATCCCGCAGCATCTGCACCGCGAAATCACGGGTATGCAGGACCTCATCAAAGCCTATGCGTTCCAGCCAGATCGTTTTCAACCGGCTCTGCTGCTCGGGCCCCAGATGGGAAATAGCCTGATGCACGCGATCCAGATTCAAAGAATCCGCCGTGGCCAGCCCTAAGAACTCGGCGGTCAATTGGAAGAGCTTGTCACGCATCACGTCGGTACGGGCCAAAGGAATCTGCTGGCCCAGAACACGGAGCATATGCTGACTGCGACCGGACTGACGAACCGCTTTCACGTATTCGCCCAGTTCCTCATCTGTCAGACTCGTATGATCCGCCAGTCGCTGCAGGATCTCAAGCTTGGTGCTCAGCATGCCCTGCACATTGCGCGCAATGCGGAAGGCCTGGCGTTCATAGGTCACGGTCTTCGAAGGATCGCTGGATGCACCGGCCAGGCGAATCAGAAGATCGACCTTGGGCGGACCATCATCCAGGACATCCAGCATCAGTTCGGGTTCCAGATCCGGGACCTCGCCGATGCTCAGAAGATATTCCAGATACGGCTTGGCCAGAGTCTTATGCGGATCGACCCACAGATACTGCAGAGCAAGATGCGCATGCTCGCTGCGCTCCATTCCGAAAAGGAGGAGCTGGCGCAGAATCTCGTCCATATAACGGAAACGGGTTTCCGTCGCGGTGTTCTGCAGGGCATCCAGGCCCTTATGCAAAAGCGGGATCAGAGCCTCCGTCTCGTCCGTGCTTTCGATCGCACGGCTGATCAGTTCATGAATGCCGAGCGCGTGACTCTGCATTTCATAAAAGGCGATACGCTCCTCAAGCGGACCGACGTCGTCGCCATCGAGAGCGAACATATCGTTGGCAAAGCGATCCTTTTCAGCATCCGAAACGCCGTCATCGAAGTAGTAAAGCTCACGCAGGATCACCTTGCGATCGGCTTCGTTGGCTGAATTCAAGCGGCTTTTCAGAAGCTCGAAACGCTGGCGATTGAGGCCATTGCGGGCGTAATGCTCATCCAGGTAATTGAAGGCCGTCTCACTCAGCTGCCCGTGTTCGAAGGCGCGCTCGTAATACTGCCGCGAACGGTTCGTATCATGAATATACTGCCGTGCGATATCGCCCATCAAAAGCAGATAATGCCCGCGCATGCCTTCATCGAGCTGATCCAGTTGCCAGTCCATGGCCTGCAGGATCTTATCATAAGGCAGGGCCAGGTTCGGCCTTTGCAGGATATGCTCGATCTGATTCACATCCAGCAGCGAACAGGTCAGGATCAAACTATAGATCCGTCCCAGCTGCTCGCTATCGCCCATCTGATCAGCCAGAGTCAGAAGCGATTTCACGATATGATCAGCACGGTCAGGCTGCTGAGCTTTGCTGGCGCTCTGCAGCGCCTGCATCAGAAGATCACCATAGAACACGGGATCACCCAGATCCTTGGCCAGCGGCAGGATCAGGTCAAAGGCTTCCGCCGTATCACCGGCCAATTCCCGGGCGCGTTCCAAACGTTCCTGGGCCAGGTCCAGACGATGAAGTTCATTGAGCCAGATCGTCGAGATCTTGAGTTCCAACTCCACGCGCGCAGGCAGAGGATGTTCCGCGGTTAATAGCTCGCAGGTTTCCACCAGGACGTGAACGGCTTCATGCGCACGACGCAGAGCGATCAGAAGATCCGCCGCGAGCATAGCGTACTTGACCTGGGTGCGATTGGTTTGCCAGCTTTTCAAGGCCCACTTGACCGCTTCATCCTGATCTTCGCTCTGCTTGATTTCAGCAAGGCGGAAGTAAATGGCGGCACGGGTCCGGATCGGGACTTCACAGGCCAGAAGGCGATCCATGTAGCCTTCTTCCGCCGTGGCATCATCAAAATCGCGCATCAGTCGAATGAGTTTCACCAGGATGCGCGGCACTTCCCCTCGGGTCTGCAGCACGCGCTCATAACAGGCCACCGCACGCTGGTCATCCTTTTCATTCCAGGCGTCGCCCAGCATCTCGGGCAGGGTGAGGCTTGTGATGTCGATGACGCCGAAGTCGACGATGGTATGCCCAAGGCTGTTGCCCAGCTTGGACAGGTTTTCCAAAAGGACATCCGAGTTCATTTCCGCGACGCTCTTGCGAATCCAGAGCGAAAGGGTCAGAAGATTGTTCGGATCATACTTCGTCATCAGGTCCAGATGCGACTGCTCAAAGGCCAGCCCACCCCAAAGGCTCAGGAAAGCCCAGCGGCGCACAAGATAGAGCGAGGCCGGATTCTTCTGCAGATATTCGCGGCATTGCGCGATCGCGCCTTCATAGTCCTCAAGCAGGATCAGCTCATCGAGCCTTTGGAAGCGGCGGGCCACTTCCTTTTGCTCAAGGACCTCGATAGGCGGCACGACCAGCTCCGGCAGCTCTTCTTTCTGGCTCCAGGCCAAAGACCATGCTGCTTCCTTCAGATGCAGGCGCACCTGCTGGAAGGGATTCTCCGCCTTCTGCCCATCCTGCTGAATCCACTGCATCAGAAAATCCGGCAGAAGACTCGCCTGGATCAGGGCTTTGCGCAAATCCTCGGCAGCGGCTGTGGTGATATAGGCATTGAAGTTGGCTTCGCCTTTCAGCGTGTCCCCAAACAGAGCCTCGGTCATGATCTTCGGAAATTCGATCAAAAGCTGACCCGGGACATTGCCCAGGAAAAAGTGTTTGGTCATAAAGACGGAAAGCTGGCCCAAAGCCTGGATCACGGTCAGATGCAGGCCGGCCAGGCCGTGAGGCAGCTGGCTCTGCTGCAGGTCTTCCTGCTCGATGAGGCGGCTCTGATCAGCATCCAGGGTGCGATCCAAAAATTCGAAGAGCAGCCAGAAGCCTTCTTCGTTATCATCCTGCAGGGCGATGGCGCGGAAGGAATCAAAGCGTTCCCGCAAAAGGTCTTCGCAGTTCTGCACCAAAGATTCGCGGCGCAGCTGGGCTTCAAAGCTGGTCTGAATGAGGTCCTGCCCTTGCAATTCCAAGGTCCAATCCACGATCTGCCAGGGCAATTGCTTGCGATGAGGCGCTCGGCCTTGATCCGCTGCCCAGGTGAACACGTGCTCATCCTTTTGGATAAAGCCGGTGTCCTCCAGGTAGGTCTTCAGGTTTTGTAGGTTTTTCGCTGTCATGGCGCCTCGATTTGTCCCCTGATGAAAAACCACGATCTCTATCTGAGATCCAGCGCACTTAAACCAAATTCAATTTTGTACTCTTATGAGTCTCTCTGTCTTGTCGGTACAATGGGGAATAAGTTTAAGGAGATGACCATGGACTTTGTCAGAAGCGCGGAACGGAAAGCCTCGTATTTGGACCAGCAGGGACTCGGCCCACTCCTGCTTAAACTCCAGACAAGAATCCACGGTTTCCTTCTGCAGGAACAGGATCTGCGGCTCATCAGTCCGGCGCTGGCGCGGGCTCTCACCTTTGACCTGACCTATCTTCTGATGCGGCATCGGGCCTGGCATAACGCCCCCATACTTTCAGAACTTTCCATCGACTTTTTATGCAGCGAATTCCAAATTCCAAGGCAGCTCGGCACCCAACTGGTCGAAAACAGCCTGGATCTGCTGCATTCTTATACTCCTGTCGAACTCGACTGGACCGCGGAAAAATATGAAGAGGAATTTCTGGAGCACCTCTTCATTTGCTCGACCCTGGCCACGGATGATGGGGCCCTGGCCGATGACATCGGCTTTGGCCGCAATCTGATCGAGCTTTTGCGCACGGCTGTGCGTTTGGATCAGGATGCCGACACGGCTGGACTCTTTCAATTCGCCCCGGAATTGGCTGGAAAAATCTATCGCATCATGAACCGGATTTTTGCCGAACAGGACGCCTGCCCCTGGATCCTGGACCTGTACCGCCTGAAGAATATACTGCAGCGGGAACCCTACACTAAAAAAAGGACACTGACTCCGGAATACCTCAATCGTCTTTTTAACATCTTGCTTTGCTGCAACTGGCAAGGCAATGATGCTAAAACCATCGCGGCCAGTGGCATTGGCGAACATCTGAGCAGCGATCTGGGTACACTAAGCCGTTGTGGACTTGTGTATGAAGAAAGCCGCCGCCGCCCCTATCCGAACTTAATTCGCTTGAGTGCCAAGGGTTTGGAATTGACACGCGCGGCCTTCTCGATAGCAGCTTGCGCCCCGCAGCATCCCGAGCTGAAAGGGTTACCCGCAATCTATCAGGCTGCAGTCCTGGAACGATTGCTTAGTAATCCTAGCGAAGACCGGATGACCTGGATGAAAAATCAAACGCCTTTGCTGACGCCAGAGGCTCTGCGACTGCTTATTGAAATTTTGAAAGAACAGCAAAAAGACGAGACTTTACTGGAGGTTTTCGAAAATTTGCTGCATAATCACGCACACGCATGGATTCGTGCGGAGATCTGCGAAGCTCTCCCCCTTGCGGATAAGCCGGATGTTTCACAAAATCTTTTGCGACCTTTGGCCTCCCAGGATCCATCCCCGATGGTTCGGCAGGCAGCTCGGGCGGCGCTCAAGAGACAGGCACGGTTGACGAGCCAGGTGTAACCAAGCGCAAATCCATGGCGTGTGGACGATGGGATTGATGGACTCTCGCACGAGAGTGCGAGGGTCATAATAGGGGCCATGGAGTTGCGCTATGTTGAAAGGTATGACTGTTGCGGAGGTTCGCGAGCTTAATCTGGATGTTCATGATATTCAGATTCATCAGCAGCGGATCAGTGAAGGTGTGAAGAATCGGGATGATCTCTTTGTTCCGATCGAAGACACGTGCCGGATCGAGAATGGGGGCATCATCCCCCAGCGGTTTCTCCACCAGGTGAATCGAGATAAAGCGCAGGGTTTTGTGGCTTTTGTTCCAGCAGCTGGGGCCGCGAGCCGTTATTTCAAGCCCCTGATGGATTTACGCCTCGCCCTTGAAGAGTTGAACCAGGATAAAGTCGAAGTCCAGCACAAGAGCCTGAAACAGCAGAATGCCGTGAATTGGCCTTTGCCCTTGCACCTCAACCAGTTCATCCATCAGGACCGCTGCCCCCGCATCACGCCCGAACAGGCGAAAATCCTCATCGAAGAGATCGATCTGCCCAAGGCTCTTCTTCCCTGCTGGAAAGATGGCCCCACCTTTCTGCAGATGAAGCAGCAGGAGCACGAAAAAATCCATGGCATGCTCGCCGAGTATTACGTCGCGCCTTTGGATCAATCCGCGCCCTTCGCCGAGCACCTGAATGAAAGAAGTCAGGACAATGAGCGTCCGCGCTATTTCCTGGAGCAGGGCAAGCAGCTGTCGACGCTGCGCTTTCGTCCCGATGGAATGCCCTACCGCACACCCGAGGGCAAATTATCCATCGTACCGGCCGGTCATGGGATGCTGGTGAAGCTCTTTCCCGAGATTCGGAAGAAAACCCCTGACGCGCATTCGCTTTTCATTCGCAATATCGACAATGTCAACGGCTGGAACTCGGACGTCCTTCAGGAAACCGAACTCTTCCTCGTCCAGCATCAGATGGTTTTAGGCACGCTCCGCAGCATTCGGGAGAGCCTTCACAAGGATGATCTGAATACCGCCGCGCAACTGGCCGAAGATCTTTTGCAGAACATGGTGAATCCAAGGCCGATGCCGGCCAGCTCCTGGCTCAAGGAGCTGGAAAAACCCTGGCAGCCCCTTTGGAAGCTCCTCGTGCAGGGCTTTCATTGCCCCGAATCCCACGCGCAAAGGATGCGCAGGAATCATCAGGACAAGCGCGCGCTCAAGGAACTTTACGATAGGCCGCTGAACACCCTCGGCCAGGTCCCGAACAGCGGGAAGGATGTGGGCGGCACAGCAGTTTTTGCCCACACCAAGGACGGTGACGTCAGTATCTGCCTTGAACTGCCGCATGCCAGCGCCGTGGATAAAAAGCGCTTCCTGGAAGATCCGACGAAGGCCACCCACTTCAATCCGGTCTTCGTCGCGGCCGAGATTCCGGTGAACCCGCGCGCCTATGATCTTGAGCAATGTCCATTCTGGATTCTCGCCGAAAAAACCATGCTGGGGGAACCCGTGGTTTATCACGAGATCGTGCTTTATGAAGTGATCGGCAATAGTCTGACGGCGAATGTCCTTTTTCCCGAGATTTCCCGGAAATTGTTTCATCCCCACAAGACTCTGCTCGACGGTGTGAAACCCACGACTTAAAACCTCGCATTGTCCGCTGAGGGGTTTTGTCCGCCAGTCCTTTGACGAAGTGGCAAACCCCTGACACCCCAAACCAGCCAAGACTTACCCCAGGCAGAGCTTGCGCAGCACCCGTACTGCAAGGTTTACCCGTTGAAGAAGGGCTTAAACCCTACCTAGAATGGTAATAGATAACCCCAACCATTCTCGGAAGGAGTTCTTTGATGGGTCCGCAAGTCGGCAAGTCGGTCTTTAAGAAAGCTCTTGTGGAGCTGGGTCATGACCCAGGTAACTACGAAGGCAAACGTGTGACTCTGGGTGGAATGTGTGAGCTTTATGAGCTGGACCAGGACTTTGTGCTGGACGCCATCGACAGGAAGGAAATCGCAGCGCATTACGACTACTACCATGACACCATCTGGGTTGATGCTCTGGATGCTGCTCATTTCTACTACTGCTACCTGAGTCGTGAGAAGCTCTTTAATCCTTGAGGCAGACTGGGTTCATACCCAGCCCCAGGGAAGAAAGCTGCTGACATTTCAGGACGATCGAGGTATATGAAGGTTCCGCCCTTGGAAAAAAGGGCGGAGAATCCTGCCTGCACCCAACTGAGGTCAACGTATCATGTCTTTGCTGGCCCGACTCAACCTCAATTATCTACGCATTTTTCTCGTGGTGTATCGTACGCGCAGTATGACTTTGGCAGCCAAGCAGTTGCATTTGACTCAATCGGGAGTCAGTCAGCAGATCAAGTCGCTGGAAGATACGCTCGGTATTATCCTCTTTGATCGTATCAACCGGAAAATCATCCCAACCGATGAAGCTGAACAGCTCTATGCCGAGTGTTCCCGGCGTCTGGACGATCTGGAGAATACGCTGCGGCAGATATCCAATCAGGACAATGAGCTTCAGGGTCGCGTCAAAGTTGGAATCTCGCCGTCCCTTCGCGAGCGTCGGATCACCGAGCTGCTCGCGGAATTCGGACGGCAGCATCCCAAAGTGAAATTCGACATGCGGGTGGGATTGGCGAATGAGCTGAGCACCTGGTTTGAAAAGGGCCGGCTCGACTTCGCCTTTGCCGACGCCTTCGTCAACGAACCCAATATCGAATTCGATGAGGTCGCGAGCGATCCTTACGACCTTATCTGTCACGAGGACTTTCTCCAGCAGTTCAAGGAAGGCGATGAGCTTTTCGATAACTACTGTCGCATGCCCTTCGTGAATTACGTGGAGGCCCCGGAGCTTCTGAACGCCTGGTTCAAGAAGAACTTCAACCGCCTGCCGAAGGAACTCGATGTCCGCTGCACCGTGATGGATCATCACGCCGTGGCCGATTTCGTTCGGGAGGGCATGGGCGCGGGCCTTCTGCCGGAGGCGAGCCTGCAGAGCCTGCTCAATCGCGAGCCGAAATTGCGTCGTCTGCATGTGAAGGCCACCGTTTCGAATCGGATTCGAGTGGCCTACCTACGGAAGCGTACCATGGGCCTGGCGGCGAAGATCTGCCTGCAATGGATTTCGGAACAGATGGGCAAAGCCTCGCTTCCCGCTTCCGACAAGGCCGACAAGTAATTCACGCCTTAAAGTCAGCGAACAGCTGACTTGCACAGAATTCAGGAGCAATAAGGCGAGCTTATTACAATTACCAAGATTAAATAATTTCACAGCTTTATGAAGCAACGATAAAGTGGCCATAAGAACGACCAAGTGGGTAGGAAGGCGGCCACCTTTACTTCAAAAAAGCTCTCCGGTATACAAATGTTCACCCGAAAGTTCCCGATATCTGCTGCCCCTTCCTCCCGCATGACACATCCGTAGCTGCAGCCCATGCATCGCCCCCATATTTCTCTTGATTCCCTGTCTCATTCCAAGCATCTCCATAAAGCAAGCTGATCCCCGGCACATTTAACGTGAAAAGGGTTTCCATGTCGTCTTATCGTTTGATCGTCGATGCCGAACGATCCTCGCTCTTCACTGGTCTCGGTCCGCCCCGTCTTGTGACGTCCCTGCAGCTTCATCTCTTCCCCGCCTGTCAGGGCCCCATACCCGGCACGATAAGGCAACAGATTCTGGCCATCAACAGCGCGGGCGCCACAGCCCTCGCCGTTCCAGAGCGCCCCTGGAAAGCCGTTCTCTTCGATATGGATTCCACCGTCATAGCCGAGGAATCCATTGTCGAGTTGGCCCGAGCGGCCGGCCGGCAGGAGGAAGTGCACCGCATCACCGAGCAGGCCATGGCTGGCCTTTTGGATTTTAAATCCGCGCTTCGTCAGCGCGTGGCCATGCTGCGCGGCGTCCCTTCTGATGTCATCGACAAGGTGGGCCAGACCTTGACCATCAATCCCGGTATGCACGAATTCGCCAAAGCGGCCCGGGCGCGTGGCATTGAACTGCACCTGGTCTCGGGTGGCTTCAATCCTTTGGCTGCGCGGATTGTTCGCGAGCTGGATTTTCAGGGCTTCCGCGCCAATGAACTGGCCGTCGCGGATGGCCAGCTGACCGGCGAACTGATCGGCGAGATCGTCGACGCCGAGGTCAAGGCGAATTACCTGGATGAACTTTGCAAAAAACGCGGGTTCAGCCCCGACGAAGTGGTGGCTGTAGGCGACGGTGCCAATGACCTCCCGATGCTGCTCAAGGCCGGCGCTGCGATCGGCTACCATCCCAAGGCCGTGTTGCTGCCGCATATCCACGGCGCCAATCTTCATGACCATCGAGTGCTCGTACACGCCCTTCTTTAATGGTACAAAGAAGAATGAAATAAAGTTCCGTTATCAACCGAGAGGCAAGGCCAACCTGGCTTTTCCTTTTCGTTTGCGATGAGGTTTGCATGCATCTGAAGTTTCTGAACAGCACCACGAATATCCTGCCCAAAAAGGGTGCTGTATTCATGATCGGCTCGCTCAAGGCTTTTCAAAACAAACTGCACGAGAAAATCCTGCCGGGCGACGTGGCCGCCTTGTTCCAGGAAGCTCTGAAAACGCCCCGCCTGGGCCGAACCCCGATCAACTTCCAAACCTTGACCGGCCTCGTCAGTCCCCACAAAGTGGTGATGGGCATCCTTCCTGAAAAAGTGGCGAAGGATAACAGCCCGACCCGCCGGGAATGGATCTTTCAGCAGCTTGATGCCGTGGAGAGTGAAGAGCATTCCCTCGTCGTTCTTTATCTGGATCGCCCCGAACAGTATGCGAGCGTCGCGACCGCCGTCGCAAGGCGCCTCCGTATCGTCAACCGCCGCAAAAACGCCAAACCTCGCACCATTCATGTCATCGCCCTGGATTCCAAAGGCCATGTCATCGAAGCCAATGAACGCGTGCGGAGCCTCAGCGAACAGGTGGCCTGGGCCTGCCAGGTCGTGGACATGCCGCCCAATGAACTGACGCCGGATGCCTTCGCCGATGAGATCAAGGATAAATTCAAGGGCGTGGTCGGAGTCACCTACAAGGATATCGTCGGCCCACGACTGCGCACCGAAGGTCTGCACGGCATTCACGCCGTGGGCAAGGGTGCGGCCGAACCGCCCCGCTTAATCATCCTCGATTATAAGCCCCGCAGCGCGAAAAAAACCGTGGTGCTGGCCGGCAAAGGCGTGACCTTTGATACCGGCGGCCTGAGTCTGAAACCCGGGGCCAGCATGGTCGGCATGAAGGGTGACATGGGAGGGGCAGCGGCCATCCTCGGTGCTTTTCATTTTCTGATTGCCAATAAATGTCCGCATCGCGTGATCGCCTGCGTGGGACTCGTCGAGAATGCGATCGGCCCCCATTCCTTCCGCAATGACGATGTGATCACCATGCATTCCGGTAAAACGGTGGAAGTGAATAACACCGATGCCGAGGGCCGGATCGTGCTGGCGGATTGCCTTTCCTACTGCGCGCGGAAATATAAACCAGACCTGATCATTGATGCGGCGACCCTGACCGGCGCACAGATGGTCGCGACCGGACTTCTGCATGCCGGCGTTGTTTCCAATCGCGAGGATCTGGAGCTTTTGGCCAAAAGGGTCGGCCTGGAAACCGGAGATATGGTCGTCCCCCTCCCCTTTGCGCCGGAACTTTATCAGAATGAATTCAAGAGCCAGATCGCGGATATGGTGAACTCGGTGAAGAACCGCAGCAATGCCCAACCGAGCTGTGCCGCGCAGTTTATTTATAGTCATGTCGATGATCTTGATATTCCCTGGCTGCATATAGACATGGCCGGCCCATCCAACACGGCGAGTGGTCTGGGCACAGGGTACGGAATTCAACTCATATCGCGACTGACTCAGGAATATGTGTAAAAATTCGGCCGCAAAGCCAGTCCCATCCTGCCCTATAAGCTTGACCCCGGGGTGCTGCTCCTGTAACTAAGGTGAACTTTGTGAGCCCTTAATTTCCACCCCGGAGTCCCGATATGATCTCTTATCTCGGCGTAACTTTTGACGAACTTCTGCAAGCCTTTGAAGATTCCTTTGCCTTTTCCGACGATCGCCCGGATCGCCTGCTGGAAGAACCCATTGAAGTTTCGGAAGCGGACGAAGACGAAGAGTCCGATGCTGACGAGGACATCGAAGTCGAGGAATTTGAAGATGATGAGGACGTGGACGGCCTGATGATCGACGAGCAGGGCCAGCTGCACGCCTACGGTGAGTCCGTGCCGGACGCAGCCGAGAATGCCCTTGCTTTTTTGACTGACTATATTGTCGCCGACGAAATGAACGAGCAATGGCTCCCCCTGAACGAAGCTCGCGGTGCCGTTCTTGCCCTCCAGAGTCTGCTTGAGGAATTGGATGAAATTCCTGAAGTCGACTGTGCTTACCACTTTGTGATTTCACGGGCCGAGACGACAGGTTATCCTGATTTTGTCACCATGCGTCCTTTGAATGGCGAGAGCGCCCCGGCCGAGTCCTTGACTCGCACGGACAAGGCTTATGAAGGTGTGGTCAATGATAACACGGCCCTTACCGAACTCTTTGCCAAGGCAGACGTTCCGGAAGACGAGCAGGAATTGCTCGCCGATGTGATTTCTGAAGCGGTTGCAGCACTGGCCGAAGAGCAGTGCGGCGTGGTCTTCGATGTGAAAGCATTCTGCCGATCTTTGACTGAAATGGCTGCGGCTCATCGCGGTGAGGGCATCCAGCTCTAAGCCCCAAGGTCGCGCCTGAATCCCCTTTAGGAGTTTCTGATGCGCGACTTGTCTAACAAGACTCTGATTTTCGCCCTCGTAGCCTTCTTCGCCGTTATCTTCATCTATTCCAGTTTTTATGTGGTTGACCCCGGAAATCGCGGCATCGTCGTGACTCTGGGCAAGACCGATCCCCTCGCCAAACCTGAAGGCGTCGGCTATAAGACCCCCATGATCTCCAAACTCTACCAGGTTTCCGTTCGTCAGCAGTCCGAAGGCGTGAAGGCGGAATGCTATTCCTCGGATTTGCAGCAGGTGAACATCAACCTGAAGGTGCTTTACCGCGTGCCGGAAAACAAGGTCATCACGATCTTCACCCAGTATGCCGGCAATCCCTTTGATTCCCTGGTCGCGCCGCGCGTTCAGGAAGCCATCAAGGAAGCCACCGCGCTGGAAAGCGCTGAAGGCATCGTGAAAGGACGCGAGCGCATCAAGCTGAAAGTTTTGGAAGCCGCGCAGAAAAAAATCCAGGACCTGGTTTCGATTGAAGACGTCGTGATTGAAAATGTTTCCCTGTCCCCTGAGCTGGAAAAAGCCATCGAGGAAAAAATGGTTCAGGAGCAGGAGGCAGCCAAATCCAAATTCCTGAAAGACAAGGCCAAGGTTGAGGCGGAAACTGCGGAAATTCGTGCGGCTGGTGAAGCGCGCGCCATCGACATTCGCGGCGAAGCCATTCGCAAGAATCCTGGAATTATCGAGCTGCAGATGATCGAGAAGTGGAATGGCGTCTCGCCCCTTGTGGTCGGGCAAACCAATGGCAGCTTTGTACTGCCTTTGAATAAGAAATAACTTCAGGTCCGGGTTGAACGCGTGATTCGTAAAACTCCGAAGAGGCTCAGCAGCTGACAAAGCTGGTAACCCCAGTCCCATTCAAACCAGCGATGGCTGAAGCGGGCTTCATCCGGGTAGCGATGATGATTGTTCTGATAACCCTCCCCCGCCACCAATAGAGCCACCCAGCTATTATTCCGTGAATTATCATCGGTCGCATAATTGCGATAACCAAAGGAATGCGCGAGGGCATTGACGGCCCAGCCTTCGATGGGATGACTGGATATTCCAAGCACAAAAGCCGCGCCGATCCAGGCCGATCCGCTCAGAAGCCCAAGGGCAAGGCCTATCGCAAGATGGGCCAGGTACGGCAGGTACCAGAGCTGGCGCGCATTCACAGGACTGACCTCGATATCAAGATCAGCCACGACCTTCTCATAATCCTTATGATGACGAATCAGCGCCACCAGCACCTTGCGATAGGCCAGGAGCTGTTTGCGAAAAAGTCCGAAGACCCCACCATGAACGGGGCTGTGCGGATCCTGTTTGGTATCGGAATGACGATGATGCAGGCGGTGCATGCAGACCCAGGCTTTCGCATCAATGCCCGTCACCCAGCTGCCGGTTAGCGCCACAAAACGCTGCATGCGAGGCGAAAGGATCACGGCCTCATGAGCGAGCCCGCGATGATAGAAAACCGTAATATAGAGGACATTCAGGATATAAGCGCCGAGAAACACAAGGACACTGGCCGGAAAGGCATCCATCGCTTACGACCTCCATGTGGTATAGAGTTGTCTTACGATGGACGCTCTGAAAAATCTAGAAATTTTCGAACTGCACCTTCAGATCATCCAGCAGGACGCCAATGGAGTCATCCGCGGCCCCGACATCCACCCATTCCAGGACGCTGGTGCCGGATCCTGCGACCCACTGAAAGCTGACATCCTGCCAGGTGCTGCTGAAGTTTCGCAAATCGCCAACGATACGGTTATTGATCTTCAATTGCAGGCCTTGCACCACGGCCGCGAATCCTGGTGGCAAAGGCTGCTGCCTGACTTTGAAACTCACGCGATAAACCCGGCCAGGCAAAAGCGCCAGACTTTTGCTGACAGCAAGGTTACTGGCGCCGCGAATGGCGTTCGCCGCACCTTCTGGCCAGCAGGCGGAATCCGTATCCATAAACTGCTGGCCTTCTGCGGCGCCCAGAGTATCAGTGCTGCCACTCTGAGTCGCAAAACGCATGACCTCAAAAACGGGCTGACCACAGGCGGTGGTTTGCGCTGCGGGATTCGCCCAGTTGATGACAGCGGAACCCGCGAATGTTTTGGGATCATGAAACCAGGCCGTGTCTGTGGCAATACTGGTGCCTTCAAAGCCTTCACTCCACGCCATCATCAGGCTTGCCGTTTTTGTAGAGTTCACGCTGGCAAGGCGACTATCGGTCGGCACAAGATCCACGACCAAGCCTTGATAGCTATTGCCTGCATCATCCTGAACCGAGAGTCGCGCTTTTCTTACAGCCTGTTTCAAGGCGTTGAAATCTGCTGCCTGGAACTGGATTTCCACGATGGTAGCGGAACCTGGGCTGACCGCTCGGAGCACCGAAGTCACGCCCGTCACCTGCCATTGATTTAAAGTCGCGACGGATACGGCTGAGGTGTGCGCAGAATCACGATAAACGCCGCAATGAAGCGTGGCGTTCTGCTGAATGTTCATCAGCTGCTCCTGCTCGATACACACAAGATAGGAACCAATGATATTGCTGGGCGGCGAAATCTTTTCCGCTTCGGGGTCGTCTTTGTCCTGATCCTTATCGGTCTCGACTGGCTTGTGATCACCAGGACGCACGGCATTGCCCTGCAGCGTGCCGCTGTCCTGACAGGCGACCAACTGCGAACAAAAAGCGAGCGGGAGCATCCACGACCGAAGTCGCGGCACGAGCCAAAGCTGAATCATAACATGCCTCTAAGTTGCAAGTGAGAGGCCTATCGGCTTTTTGGGGTAAAAACTTTACCGAACAGTAAAATTTGACGTTTTTCCTCAAGTTTTGGACGCTTTATGCCGATAAGAGGCGCGCAAAGGGTGCGATCACACACATTCCCAACGATAGGATCTGCCATGAGGAAAAACCATGTTCCGATCCTTGCTGACTTTTTTGGTCGTGACCACCTTGATTCCCGCATGTTCGTCGGCCGGTCTTCGCGGTAAATCCGCGAGCGGGGGCGCTCCCAAGGACACTCCCCTGGCCTTGAATAACTGCAAAGCCTCCGTTCCTGCAAAAGCCTGCGGGCTTTCATCCCTTGCTGCCCGGCTGGAAACGATCAAGAGCCTTCAGAGTTCGCAAACTTTGAATGGCATTCGGCTCGAACCGCAGAACATTCCGCAGCAGCGGCTTCAGGATGTGACGCTGAATGCATCCTGTCTTTCCGAGAATTCCTTTGTTGAAGGTCAATGGGAACGAACCATATTCGCAGGCAGCGAGATGATCCTGACGGAAGCCTCGCGCACCCGTTGGAGCCAGGCCCGCTTTACCGATTCTGATCTGCGCCTCTCGCATTTTGCTTATGCAAATTTCTCCGAACTTACGGTGCGGGGTTCCTGCCTGGCATCCAGCAACTGGAGTGCGAGTCAGTTTCAGGATGTGAGTATCGAGGACTCCAGTGCGGATCAAGGGAATTTTTCGAGCATCAAGGCCCAGGGCCGTTTCGCTTTCATCCGCGGACTTTTAACGACCACCAACTTCAGTCATGCCGTCTTCGAAGGTCCAGTCAACTTTCAGGATAGCGATCTGCGCGGGGCCAATCTTTCGGGAGCCATCTTCAAGGAAACCGTCAATTGGCAAGGAGCCCAGCTCAGCGGCGCCACCTGGATGGATGGACGCGTCTGTGCTGAGGGCTCCGTTGGAACTTGTCTTTAAACGATGCGGATCTTCAACCTGCTGGCCACAGACTGTCAAGGTCTTTGATCAGGCGGCCGCAGTCATAGTCCTCGGTCGCTGGCAACTTCACAAAGCTGACGTTGGTTTTGCTGGCGTCAGGATCCTTGCTGATTTCCGGTGTTTTCTTCAAAAGACTGGATGAAGCATCCAGAACCGTTTGCTCACCCGCGTCCTGCATCAGGGCGAAGGAAAGCTGTCCATCGGCACCCAATTGCCCGCTCCAACTCTGCCTCACGCGTTGCACGAGGTAAATTTCACCTGTAATCAGGCCCGAAACTTTCACCGTGACACCCGGATGCCCGTCACCATCCTGATCGACGACGCGAGCGTCACTGATGCTGGTGGGCAGGGCTTCGCTGCTGCCCTGGACCTTGGCGCCTATCACGATAGGTGATTCATCCTTGGCGAAACGCAGGGTATCCCCCTCGGGCCAGATGCGGAAGGGCGAAACGATGGGCGCTGCGGATTGTGGCAGGGCATCGGGAATCAGCTGTTTCACAGGCCCGGAGCTTGTGATGGTGATGTGGCAGTTGCGCTCGATCGCTTTCACGCCGCTGCCGTCGCGTTCAAGAGTCAAAAGTGAATAGGCCGAAGAAAGAGCCGGTGTTTTGCCGACGAAGGGCAGGTTTTGTATCGTGGCCAGGTTGCCTCGAATCGCGTACTGGCCTAAAAAGAGGGCCGCGTCCTTGTCATTGACGGTGCTGCCGGGTTCGACGTTAAGGCTCGACGTGTTTGGGTTGGCACCACAGGCCGTGACGAGCAGAGTTGTGACGCTGAACAAAGTGGAAACGAGTACTGATTGCATAGAATTACTCCTCAATAGGATTAGGAAAGTCAAGCGGGAGACTGATTTCGTCCTTGGGTAGCGGCTTGCCATCCAGTGTCTTTAAAAAAGCCACAAGGTCATTGATGTCGGCATCGCTTAAAGCTGTGGTCTGCGCGAGTATGGGATCATGCAAGGGATCCTTCCTGGCATTTTCGCCGGTTTTGTGTCGAATCACATTCACGAGTCGCGTTTGGGAGCCGTTGTGAAAGTAGGGCGAACTGCGGGCTACAGAACGAAGAGTCGGCGTAAGGAAAGCCCCGCGATCTTTTTCAAGACCTGTGACTGTATAACGACCTTCGTCGGCCCGCGCACCCTCTGCATTCGGTGGTGAGCTGGAAATATTATGGAACTTGAAATCGCTGAAGAAAGGTCCGCTGTGACAGGCAACACAGCGAGCCTTGCCCACAAAAAGCTCGGCTCCACGCTTGGCAGCCTCGGGAATCGCCGTGTCATCGCCGGCATTCCACCTATCAAATGCCGCATCGCGTGACACGGCTATGCGGATAAAAACAGCGAGGGCCTGCCCAGTAAGACGCCAGATTTCTTCCTGCGACAGATTCATGGGATCCACACCAAATGCTTCGCGATAAAGAGGAAGATAGCCACGCAGTTCCCCGCGCGTCAGACGCTCTTTAAGTGTCTCCTGGGCCGAAGGAATGTGAATCGTGAAAGGATCCGACGCAGGAATGCCCTTGGTCAGATTCATGTTGGCCTCGGCCAGCGGCAGAACCATGGCATCAGCCAGATCCGTGAAGTGAGAACCATCCCAGCGCAACATGGGAGCGTAGACGATGTTAAGAAGTGAGGGCGCATTGCGATGAAGCGCCGGAGCCAGATGTGGATACGAACGATCAGGCAGGTCGAGTGGGGTATTCGACTGAAAATCTGCATTCGAAGGGTGACAGGTTCCGCAGACGATCTGTCCACTTCCCGAAAGACGCCTTTCTGAAAAAAGAAGGCGCCCCAGGGCTTTCTTCGCTTCCGTCGCTGGATTGTCTTTCCACTCAGGGAGTAGCGGCACAGGCCCCAATTGAGGATAACGAAGCGTGGGAGTCTGACTCAGAGCCACACTCATGAAAAAGCCGGGTCCAAAAAAACAAAAGGCCGCAAACAGTCTGACGAGGCGCATAGCTCATCTCCTGCAATGAAATGTTCCGTGGGTTGGGAGCCTCTATTAGGGCATAATAAGGAACGTATTGGTTAGGGCTTTCAAGACGTCTTCCGTTGACGTGCCGGTGAGTGGTTTATTGCTCACGGAGACGTCGGTATCCTTGCCGTGAACGTTCAGACGAACCAGACCATTCACAAGCTCCGGATCATTGCCCTCGACCACGCTCGAATCCAGGGTGAAACTGCTCAGATCGCCTTTGACGGGGGGTGGCGCATCCAGAGGATCGCCATTCATAATGTCCTGAGTAATAGGCGTATTGATATAAACAATAAGCACGGCATCATAAGGACCATCTTCATAATGGGCTTCTGTTGTGAAACCATAAGTCAAATCCTCGCCGACTGTGGTCCAGTGGTAATCAATGGGCGAGTCATTCCCCTGGGAAAATCCTGCATGAAATATTCCGATCAATACGGGTTTGCCACGAACCGTGGCACTGGGAATGGTGATGGCAGAACCTGAAGGGGAAAGAAGGGTGATCTGCTCATCCTTTTCCAAAAGCGCACCCTTCACTGTAAGAGCGTAGCGACCTTCAGCCGCAAAACCTTCTGCCCCAATGAGCAGGGCCAGAGACAGCATAAGCAGCTTCCAAAGTTTCTTTAGCATGACATACTCCCATTCTGAATTTTGTATGCCAGTATTCTGCGCGCTCCGCGTCTTTGTCAACTGCGGCTGGTGGCATGCATTTGCAGGAAATATGAACTCATCATGAGATCATTCCGGCTGTTTTTCTTTCAGAATAAGCTGCAGCATTGCCGCTCGCTGGGGCAGGTTATGTCATAAGACAAGGGGCTCAGACCAAGGAGACCCTACGCTTGACCAGACGCACATGAGTCACAGTTTCAGAAGGTATGTATTCAGCACACTCATAAGTCTTCGATATCTCGTCCGTGCCTTCGAACAGTCGCTCTCCTGCACCCAGGAGTTTTGAAGTCATGACCAGATGCAGTTCATCGATGAGCCCGGCGCGAAGGTACTGCTTGATTACGTTGGCTCCACCTCCCACCCGAACGTCCCGACCTTTGGCCGCTTCAAAAGCCTTTTTTAAGGCGACTTCGATACCTTCCGTGACAAAGTGAAACGTGGTGCCGCCTTCCATGGGAATTGAGGCCCTTGCGTGATGGGTCAGCACAAAAACAGGCGTATGATAGGGCGGGTTGGGTCCCCACCAGCCCTTCCATTCCGTATCGCGCCAAGGACCTCGTATCGGACCGAACATGTTGCGACCGATAATATTGGCACCGATGCCCTGATCAGCCTGCTTTGCAAAATTATCATCGATGCCTGTACTGCCACCTTCCTGGCCGAACATTTGCCGGAATGTGCGGGTAGCAAAAGCCCAGTCCATGATCTGGATTCCGTCTGTACCAAACGGATTCTCAAGACTTTGGTCACGAGCCGCCGAGAATCCGTCAAGAGACAGCGTAATGCAACGAGCTACAAGCTTAGCCATTCATGATCCCCCTTCCAAAAAGTAATCGTCATCAAAGTATTCATGTGCCGTATAACGGAGTCTATATGAATGTTGCAGGGGGGGGCTTTGCGGATTCACGCAAGCCACCCAACTCGTCCTGACAGCTTACCAGGACCAATCCCGATATTCCTGCCTCAGCTCCGTCTTCTTAAACTTCCCAGCCGAAGTCCGCGGAATCGCATCCGCGAACACAAAGGCATCCGGCAACTGAAACTTCGCAAAATGCGGCGCCAGGTGCTCCCGCAAAGCATCCGAATCGGCCTGATGACCAGGCTTTAAAACCACCACAGCCAAAGGTCTTTCACTCCACTTCGGATGCGGCACACCAATCACGGCCGCCTCCCGAACAGCAGGATGCCCCATGATCGCATTTTCGAGCACCTGGCTCGCAATCCATTCGCCACCTGACTTGATAAGATCCGCCGTGCGATCGGTCAGCTGCACATAACCCAGGGCATCGCGATTCGCCACGTCCCCCGTTTTAAAATAACCATCATCCGTCCACCGCTGATCCACCACACCCGATGTATAGCAGCGGGTAATCCAAGGCCCGCGAATCTGCAATTCGCCACTCGTTTTTCCATCCAAGGGAACCTCGCCCTTTTCATTGCAAACCCGAATCTGCACCAAAGGCGCTGGCCGGCCCTGCTTGGCTCTCAGTTTATACTGCTGCTCCAAAGGCAGCTCCCGCGCCGCCGGTGTCAAACGCGAAACCAAACCAACCGGCGAAGTCTCCGTCATCCCCCAGGCCTGGATCAATTCCAAACCCAGTCGATCAAAATCCCGAATCAACTGCTCAGGTGCCGCGGCACCACCGACCACCATCCGTGCCTTCAGTTTCCGAGGCCTTGCATCCAATTCCTCGCGGATACTCATCCAGATCGTGGGCACACCCGCGGCCACGGTCACCTTTTCGTTTTCCATAAGATCCACAAGGCTCGCCGCATCCAAAAAAGGTCCCGGCAGCACCTGGCGCGCACCGATCAGCGTTGCTGTATAGGGCAACCCCCACGCATTCACATGAAACATCGGAACAACCGCCATCAGGCAATCATCCTGGGAAAGATCAAGGGAATCGGGCAAGGCCGTGACCAGGCTATGCAGGATCGTCGAACGATGCGAATACACCACACCCTTGGGCTTGCCGGTCGTCCCGCTCGTATAGCAGCAGCCTAAGGGATCATTCTCCTGCAGCCTGGGCAAGGGCAGCGAAGACCCGGCCCCACGCTGCAGAAAATCCTCGTAATCCACCGCCCCTGCTGGCAAGGCTTTGGTCGCCCCCACAACAATCACCTGCTCGAATGAGTATTTCGAGCGGAATGCTTCAAAAAGCGGGAGCAGACATTCATCCACAATCAGAAAGCGATCCTGGGCATCCTGGGCAATGAAGGCGATTTCATCCGGGTGCAGCCGCAGATTCAGAGTATGGATCACAGCCGCGGCCAAAGGAATTCCCAGGTAACACTCCAGATGCTGACTATGATTCCACATCAGCGTCGCCACACGATCCCGCGGTCTTATACCGGCTTCCATCAAAGCCCGAGCCAGCTGCTCGGCACGTTCCGCGACAGCTCCATACGTGGTTTTATGAAGCTGGCGATCCGGTTGACGGGAAATAACCTCCGCCTCCGGTATAACATTCCGAGCCCGATCCAAAATCATGTCGATGGTCAATGGAATATCCATCATGGTGGATTCAAACACAGGAGCCCCCTTGTTCAGATTTGGAAAGAAGCTCGCAAATTTTTTTTGGATAGGAAAGAGCAAATTTTGCGATTATCCTGACGTGAGTATTCATCTGTGGAGTCCGCCATGCCTTTGAGTTATACCCCACCCGCTGACATTAAAAATTTTCAAGGCATGATCAGTTCGGCTCCGGCCATGTTTCAATTTTTTGAAATGCTGAAAAAGGCCGCGAACACGGATGCACCCGTTCTTATCCGCGGGGAATCCGGAACGGGGAAAGAGCTGGCAGCCCGGGCCATTCACACGTTGAGCCGGCGGGCGCAGGGGCCTTTTCACGCGGTTAACTGTGCGACCCTGACCCGCGAACTGGCCATTTCCGAGCTCTTTGGCCACGTAAAGGGAGCTTTTACCGGCGCGTCCCACAATCGCAAGGGCCTCTTCGAAGTCTCGCACAAGGGCTCGCTCTTTCTGGATGAAATCGTGGAAATTCCCCTCGACGTCCAGCCGCGGCTTCTGCGCGTTCTGCAGGAACATACGTTCACAGCTTTGGGTTCCACGACGCCCAAGGCTGTGGATGTGCGCCTTATTTCAGCGACGCATGAATCCTTAAGACAGGTGGTGGAAGATCAAAGATTCCGCGCTGACCTCATGTACCGCGTGCGGGTCATTCCCCTGTTCCTGCCGCCTCTGCGGGAAAGGGGCCAGGATATTCCCATGCTCGCCCACCTTTTTCTGCAGCAGCTGAACGAGCAGTCCATGCGCAAAGTTCAACGCATTCGGGCGGAAGCCCTCGAAGCCATGCAATCCTATGGCTGGCCCGGCAATATTCGCGAACTTCGTAATGTCATGGAATATGCTCATGTGATGGGCGAAGGCCCCGATGTGACCCTTCATGATCTGACCCCCGAACTCCGCGGCGAATCACCGCCAGGTGTCGAGGATAATGTGAAGACCAAGGAGCGGCGCCGCATCCTTGAAGCCCTGGATGCAACAGCGGGCTCACGGCATGAAGCGGCTGAAAAACTGGGAATGAGTCGCGCCACGCTCTGGCGCAAGATGCGGGAATATCGCTTGGATGGTCGTTAGACCTTACGCGCGAGCACGAAGATTTCCCGGTTGCCTTCCCGGCCCGTCACCTGGCTATCCACGCTCTTCAAAAATTCAAGACCTTCACGCTGCATGGCCTGAAGCGCTATCTTCAAAGCCGCCTGACGGCTCGCATCATCCGACACGACTCCACCTTCAGGCACAGCATCCGCGGACAACTCAAACTGCGGTTTCACCAGAATCAAAAAATGCACTGCATGGGCAGGCACCGCTGCGCATATTGCTGGCAGTAGGCGATCCACGGAATTAAAACTGATATCCGCGACCACCCAATTGATCTCTGCATCAATGACCTCGGTCACCTGACGAATATCACACTGTTCCTTCACCACCACCCTGGGATCCGTCCTCAGTTTCCAGGCCAGCTGATTATGCCCGACATCCAGAGCGTAAACTTTCTTCGCGCCCAGCTGCAGGCAGCAATCGGTAAAGCCTCCAGTCGAAGCCCCGCAATCCAAAACCGTGGCTCCGGAAACCAGGGACGCCAGCCCCAAATCCTGGATGGCCCCCCAGAGTTTGTCCCCGCCCCGGCTGACAAAACGTTTCTGGTCTTTCAAACGCAGGTTTTGTCCATCCCGGACCGGCTGGCCCGGTTTATCCATTCTTTGCTCGTCCACCAGGACCTGGCCGGCCATAATAAGGGCCCGCGCCTCGGCCAAATCCCCCACCAGACCCAGGGCAACCAGGCGCTCATCCAGGCGATATTTATCCTTTTTTTCCGATTTCGCCATGCGTCTTTGGGGACCTCCTGAATCACGCGGTTTCCGCAATCTTTTCCCACGGTTTACTGACAAGCGCAAGTTTGGACTCAATATTTTCAAGACTCTGCCGATGATTCATCATCTGATGTTGACTACAGCCCCTGTCGGGAGGATCGGTGCATTATGTCGAAGGGAACGCTTAAAATTCTATTTGTGGACGAGAAGCGGATCACATCCGACCTCGAAAAGGCCGGTTACCGCAAGGTCGGAGCCCACATCAGCCAAGCCACCAACTTCGGCCAGGCCAAGGAAATGCTCCATAAGGAAGCGGCTGACGTCATCGTCATTAACTTTGATTATGCAGAGATTGATGCGGTCAGCATGTGTGAGCATTTCAAAAAGCAGGCCGAGACCGCCGCGATTCCCGTGATCTTCACGAGCGTTCAGCCCCTGCCCAAGCGCGTGACTGCACGCGACAACGGTCCGGACCTTTTCATTGAAACGCCAGTTCCCCGTGAATTCTTCATCGAGCAGGTGCGCAACCTCCTGGAAGAAAAAATCCGTGGCACCGAACGCGTGAATCATGAAGGTTCCGTGTCCTTCGAACATCAGGGCAAGACTTACGAATGCAGCATTCAGGACGTGTCCAAGTCCGGCATTCTTCTGACGACGGAAATGGACATCCCTGCTGGCACCAAGCTGGGCCTCAGCTTCTCGCTGCCGGGCTATAAAAAACCCATCAAGGTCGAAGGCGAAGTCGTGCGCCGCATCAATGCCGACACACGCAAGAACACGCCGGCCGGCCTTGGCATCCGCTTCGAGGATTTCAACGGTGATTCGCAAAAACGCCTGGAAAAATACATAGCCAAGAGCCAGCACGACGATCCGAAACTCGTCTATTATCTATAATTCGATCGACCCGGGGCGCCCCATTCAAATGGCGGCGCCTTCCCCAGATCGCGCCATGCAAATAGCGGCGCCTTCCCCAGATCGCGCCATTCAAATAGCGTCGCCTTCCCCTGACCGATTCTTCTTATACTGCTCCAGATAGATCAGTGAATTCACATAGCCATCGCGATAGCGAACGGCCGTGAACATGACCTCACGCAGACTTTTCGGAACCCCAACGATCCGTCCGCCAATCGCAATTTCCACGTTGGGATCAATTACGCCGCGCACAATCAGAATCGCCATATCATTCCAGCGAATTTTCTTCTGCGTGGTCTCGGCCAGCTTCTCGATTTTCTCGAGCAGCTTCTTGCCTTTGATCAGTCGCTTTTCGATCTTCTGAATCCGCTCCCCGGTGGCCTTCTTCTTGGTCAGATCATCGAACTCATACTGGCGATCGGTTACGAAGCGCTTGAGCTTGGCTTCGCGTCCGCGCAGGATGGTCGTGCGATGTTCAAGCCGCCAGTCACTGCCGACCCGGCACTGGGTTTTTTCACCGTCGGCGAAACCCAGATCCTGGGTGCGAATTCCGGTTTCGCTGACCACGACACCGCCACCGATCAGGCCTTTGGATCCGCCTTTGACCACGATCTCGCCAGCCACTTTGCAGTCACTATTCAGGATGGACTGCTCGACTTCCAGCATGCCTTCCACCAGCACCCGGCTATTTTCAATAAAGAGCGCATTCACATCACCGCCTGCATGCACCATGCCTTCGCGTGAGGTGACGATGCCTTTGCCCACGCTCAAATCCCCACCGCAGCGAACCCGCGATCGGCCGATTCCCCCGCGAACGATCAAGTCACCCTGCGCGTAAACACGGGCGCCGTTATCAATGCTGCCTTTGACTTCGACCGTTCCATCGAAGGTGATATCCCCGGTTTTCAGGTTCACATCCCCGCGATGCACATACACCTTCAGACAGGAAATGGTATGCCTTTCAATCTTGGGCATCCCACGCAGCAGGGCATAATAACGTCCATCCTCGCGACGCTCCACACCGGGCCCCACAGTGATCGTGTAGCTCGTCTGCTTGACCGTCGCGTGCAAAGGTCGCCCCATGATGTCCATTCCGGTCTTGCCATCGCGAAAGCGAAGCTCGGCAATCGCATCTCCGGTGTCGACGACTTTTTTATTCTGGGCTGACCTCATATCGATGACGTTGTCCGTCTCTTCCACTTTTTTTTCCAGATAGAGCGGATGCAGATAGGTTTGATCCCCGGCCTTGGCGGGAATACCGCGGGCCACGATCTGATTTTTAATGCTCTGCCCCAGAGCCACAAGGCTCATGATTTTATCCAGGAACCCTTCATGGCCATAGCGAATGCCGGCTTCCGCCACGGCGTCCTCCAGCCATTTTTTGTCCTGATCGTAATCACCGGACTGCAGTTTAGCGTCGTCGGCCCAGCTGACATGCGCTTCCAGATTATCTGGATTGATCTCGATTTCAATCAACCTGTCAGCAGCCGCGACCGCCTTCTCAAGAGGCTTGCCGCCTGGGGCCGGGCGCGCCGCCTTGGAAGGTTCCGGTGATGCCGCCTGGGGTTTCCCATCTTTTTTCGGTGCGGATGCAGCTGTTGCCGCGCCCTTGATCGCAATGGGCAGGCCAACGGGCAGGCCGAAACCAAAGCTTTCCGGCATCGCACTCAGTTCTTTCAAGACCTCGGCGTATTCCCGGCTCATCACATGATAGTCGGGCAGCGCGGCCTTGTTTTTTTCCATGAATGCCTGCACCTGGGCCTGGATTTTCTTGTGACCGCTGGTCTGGATCAATTCCGCCTGGCTGATCCAAAGCATGAGGGTCCCGCGGGTTTTATCCAGGGAAAATTTCAAAGGCGGCAGCTCATCATCAAGCTCCTGCGCGGCGAGCACGACGTTCTGAATTTTCTCACCGCGCATCGCCCGCCAGTAGTTTTCCAGAATGCGAAGCTCAAGCATGGGGGACGTGTAGGGTTCCAAACCTATCTGCTTTTGGATGAAGGCATGAAAACGCGGCCAACCGATTTTACTGACAACATCCGGGGCGCACTGAATGCTGAGGTTCCATTCCTTTGCGGCTCCAGGCTTCAGCAGAATGTCCTTATAGTTGCGAAAGCCATGGGCTATGCAGAACTGGGCATTCTTGTTGTCCAGATCCTCATGCTCGCGCAGGTGATTCCAAAACTGCTGGAACGCGTTTTCGTAAAGCACAAAGGTTTCGATATTGCCCTTGCTTGCCTCATCCTCAAGTTTGGCTTTGGCTCTTTTATACAAATCCTTGGGGGGTTTGCGATCTTCGCGCACCAACTCCGCGGAAAAGCTGACGCGAACCTGATTGCTGACTGCAGCGTACACCAAACGGATGTCCTGCTCCACGCATCACTCCTTGCCGTGGCCTAACTGTTTTTATGAGGTACCGTAGATTCATGATAGGGCTTTGACGTCGCCCTGCGCAATCAGGATATCGAGGCAGGCTCGGAGGCGGGGTTTGATTTGCGATTTTCGGCTTTGACAACCAGCTGACCGCAGGCGGCTGCAATGTCCTGACCCTTGCTGTAGCGGATCATCACGCGCACACCGGCCGCGTTGATGCGATCCCGGAAGCGTTCGAGGGATTCAGGATCCGGACCTTGAAAGCGGCTGGGCTCGACTTCATTGAGCGGGATCAGATTCAATTTCACCGGCACGCCCTGCAGCAGCTCCACGATGCGGTCGGCATGTTCAAAGCTGTCGTTGACGCCACGAATCACGGTGTACTGGACCAGAAGGCAGGCATCGTCATCCCGCTGCCGATAGAATTCCCGCAGATAGTCAAGGATGATGCCGATCGGCCAGCGACGATTGATCGGCATCAGCTGGGAACGTTCGCGTTCGGTGGTGGCATGCAGGCTCAAAGCCAGCGACACCTTGGGGAAGCGCTCCAAAAGAATTTTCAAACCATCCAGATGCCCGGCGGTCGACACGGAAATTTTCCGCAGAGCCAGATTCAAACCCATGGGATCAGAAAGAATACGTAGAGCCTGGGACACGCCCTCTATATTATCAAGGGGCTCGCCCATACCCATGAAGACGATATTGGAAATGGCAGCAAACCAGGGATAGCCGCGTTCCTCGCGCCAGGAGGCATGCTCGCGAATCCATTTTTGAGCCAAAACCACCTGGGCCGCGATTTCACCCGCGGTCAGATTGCGTTTGAGGCCCATGCGCCCTGTGTGACAGAAGGTGCAGGCCATCGCACATCCGACCTGGCTTGATATGCAGAGGGTGATACGTTTTTTCTCGGGCATCAGAACCGATTCCACAAGGGAACCATCTTCCATGCGCACCAGAAATTTCACGGTCCCGTCGTAGCGTGAAAGCGATTCCTCGGCGATGCTCGCTTCATTGCAGCGCATGTCAGAACGCAGATGTTCGGCCAGAACCAAAGGCAGGCCGGCCGTTTCCCAAGGCGCCCTATCGAAGTCTTTGAAGAGACGGCGATACAGTGTTTTGGCATGAACAGTGGGCACGCCAAGGCGTGTGCAATACTGCTCAAGATCGGCTAAGCTTTGGCTGTACATGTCCTGCATGACGGGTCTTCCTCTGAGGCCCCTACCATAGTGATAAAAGCCGAGCCATGCAAGACCAAGACATTGAAATCAGCCCCGATCAATTCCCTGCAACGCGGTCCGATGTCGCTATCGAGCCATGTCGCCGCTCCAGGTGCTCCGCCATCTCATTCAGGGCGACCACCAGCTCCTGCATTTCATCCCCCTTGCGGATCACGATGCGATGGCTGTATTCCCCGCGGGTGACCGCCTCGATGAACTTCTGCACCGACACGAGTGGACCCGAATACTTATGGCGGGACCTTATGATCAGGATCACCATAGCGACGATATAAGCCAAAATGGAGAGAATCAGGAAGATAACATTTCGCATCAGGATGTCATTGAACACCAGCTCGTGTTTCAGCTCGGGGTTCACGACCTTAAAGATCTCGGCTACGCTCTGGTACTGCTGTTCAAAGGCCTGGTAGATGAAAAAGCTCGCGCAGCCCAGGAAAATCAGGGTCGTGGCGATGACCTGCACACCGAAGCGCGAATGCCAGAAGAACTCCGTCAGCATCGGGACGAGGCGACGACCGTGATCGACAGGAGAAGGACTCATAGGGCGGATGCCTCCGAATAGGGCTGGGCGTGGATTGCTGACACATTGACAGTGTGCCTTGAGCGGCGAAAAGGGGGCAAGAAAAATCTTGCCTTTTTCGTGGAACGCCGTTAGGCTCCTGGCTCCGGTCACAACCTTAACGTGTGGAGTGGACATTGCACGGGTCAAGACACAGAAGAAAACATCCTAAAGGTCGTCGTAAAGTTGGTCGTAAGAAGCGTCGTATGATGCGCCTGCGTCGAGCATTACGGACCAAATAATGTGTTGAGGCCTGCTCGTTGGTCATGGACCTTTCGAGTTCAAGCCTCACGCTGGTCAAGAGCAGCCGGAAGAAAAGGGCGTCCCCTTGTTTTTCCGGCTGCTCTTTATTTTTTTGGGCTTATTCCCAAAGTTTCGCTCGTCTTTGATGAATCCATAAATCAGATCCTTTGCTGAATCCTGAAGTTCGAGAAAAAGGAGACAGCTCTTTCCATAAGATGCCCCACGCCGCACGTCCGCCGCTACGTCAATCTCTTCCAAAAATTTTGCATTTCGATCGGCCAGGCCGTAAGCTGTTTTAAAGAGCAAAACTCAACAAAACAAAAGCGTACACGCGCTGCGTTCACCATTTCCTTTTCAAGGGGGCGACGATGCTGGACTTTATTCTCGAATTGGAAGCGGTGCTGAAAATCTGGCCGGACAGTGTCAAATGGAGTCTGGTCCAGATCGCAGAACAAACCCATACAAAAGTCCCGCACGTCGTCGAATACCTGACCGACGCCTTGAATAAAAATCCGGATGTGCACGACCCCCTGAGCTACAACGAGGTTCATAAAGCCTTCGTGGTGCTGCGCGATCGTCATAAGGTTCAGCTGGAAGCCCTGCAGGAGCGTGAGCGCAAAGCGGTTCAGAATGCAGTCGATGCCTATGGCCAGGTGATGGAAAAAGTCCGCTTGATGGAGATGACCCGCAATCGTCGCGGCGCCTATCGCACTTTGAACTACACCTACGGCAACTACCTGGAGCTTTTGCCTCCGGACATCAAAACCCAGATCTGCAATGACTGTCTGCGCATCGGCATCAAGGAAAAGATCAACTTCCAGGAACTCTCGCAGTGGCTGCAGCGAGGCATCCAGCATCTGATGGAGAGCCCAAGTCGCGATTCAGTCGAAGACGCGCTTGACTTTCTTGATGCCTACGGAGACTATTTTCTCACGGAAGCCCATGGCAAGGGTGAGAAGTTTCTCACCAATCTCCTTTTGAGATTGAAACCAGCGGCGATGGAGTTTGATCTTTCTCCCAAGCTGAATGAGGTGGCGGGAGACTTTAAGCTCGTCGAAGTCATGGATGTGTTTGTATGATGCGTTGATGCCTGCCAGGAGGCTATGAATTCTCGGGCACGCGTTGACGTTTTAATGCGCCAACGCTGACGAGGATGAGCCAGCCCCTCTTTCATCCTCCCAGCCGATTTTGGCGCAGGGAGTTGAACTGACCTTGAAGAAGAAAACCAAGAAGCCAGCCCAAGCCAGCAAGTCGGCACGCACCAAGAAGACCCCTGTTAAAACAGCAGCCCCCAAACCCGAGTTGACGACGCGGCTCCCCCAGGCTTTATCTGCGGAACAGGTCTACGCCAGCTGCCCTACTGATAGATTCAATTTCAAAACCACGGATGAGCTGGAAAGTTCAAACGATATCATTGCCCAGGACCGTGCGATTCGCGCGATCAACATGGGTTTGAGCATCAAGCGTCCGGGTTACAATATTTATGTGGCCGGCATCGAAGGCACGGGCAAGACCAGTGTCATCCGCCAGTTCCTGGAAAAATGGTCGGCGGATTCGCCCCCACCCTATGACTGGGTCTACCTCTATAACTTCCAGGATATCGAGGTTCCGCGCGCCATCAAATTACCGCGTGGGGAAGGCCGCAAACTGAAGAAGAATATGGAGCAGCTGGTCAAGGCGCTCCGTTCTGAAATCCCCGTGGCCCTTCAGAGCGAAGACTACGAGAACGCGGTCAACACCTATATTTCCTCGGCCAATGATATTAAATCCAAGCTTTACAGCGAACTCGAGAAGCTGGCCAAGGCCAAGGATTTCGTGATCAAATCGACCCGCATGGGCATTGAAACCATACCCATCGTCGACGGCCGCCCCCTCACCGAACGCGATTACTCCAAGCTTGCCGAAGATGAGCGCGGCGAAATCGAAGGCCGCCGGTCGGAATTGGAACCCGAGGTTCTCGATTTCGCGCGGAAAGTCCGGGCCATTGATAAGGAAACGAGCGAGCAGCTGGAGAACCTGCGGAGTTCGATCGGCGAGCAGATTATTTCGGCCCTGATCATACCTCTTTTAGAGGAATACGGAGCCTTTTCTGAGATCCTCGAATACATCGAGCAGGTGCGCGAGGACGTGAAGGAAAACCTTTTGGAGTTCGTCGAAGACGAGCAGCCGACTGGCGAGGATGCCTACCTGATCGAGGACAAGGATAAGTTCACCAAGTACAAGGTGAATGTCTTCGTGGATAACAGCAAGATCGAAAAAGCGCCGGTCATTATTGAAAACAACCCGACCTATTATAATCTTTTCGGCAAGATCGAAAAGAACGTCGAGCACGGGATGTACCTGACCGACTTTACCATGATCAAGGCGGGCGCGATTCACCGGGCGAACGGTGGATACCTCGTTTTGAATGCGCTCGATATTTTCCGGCCGGGGAATGTGTGGGAATCCCTGAAAAGAATACTGCGCAACCGCAAGGGCTTTATCGAGGACATGGGCGAGCAGTATTCGCTGCTGCCGACCTCGGGCCTGCGGCCGGAGCCGGTGCCTTTGGATCTGAAGGTTATCCTGATCGGTACGGACGAGATCTACCACATCCTTTACCAGCAGGACGAGGAGTTCCAGAAGATCTTCAAGATCAAGGCCGACTTTGATTTTAAGATGGAGCGGAACAACGATAATATCATGAGCTACGTGAACTTCATCGCAACGCGCACAAGGCGGGAGGAGCTTTTGCCCTTCGATAAATCCGCCGTGGCGGCGATCGTCGAATACGGTTCACGTTTGATTGAAGATCAGAACCTTCTTTCCACGCAGTTCGGCGAGCTGAAGGATCTGACGATTGAAGCGGATTTCATGGCCAAAGAGCGCGGGCATCCCATCGTCCAGCGTGCGGACGTGGAAGATGCTCTGGATCAGAAATACTACCGTTTGAATCTGCAGGAGGAGTATCTGCTCCGCCTCGTCAAGCAGCAGGATATTTTGATTTCGGTCGACGGCACCCGGGTGGGGCAGATCAATGGTCTCGCGGTCTATGATTATTCCGATTATTCCTTCGGTAAAATCGCGCGGATCACCTGTACAACTTCGCCCAGCAAACGTGGGATCCTGAATATCGAGCGGCAGGCGCGTCTGTCGGGGAAGATCCATGATAAGGCGGTGATGATCATCGCGGGTTATTTCAAGGCGGTTTTCCCGCGGAATAAGGCGCATGCTTTTACCGCAAGCGTCTGCTTTGAGCAGAACTACGGGATGATCGACGGGGATTCTGCGACTCTGGCTGAAGTCATTGCGATTATCAGCTCACTCGCGCGAGTGCCTATTCGTCAGAATCTTGCGATCACAGGTTCGATGAACCAGTTCGGGGAAGTGCAGACGATTGGGGGCGTGAACGAGAAGATCGAGGGCTTCTGGAAGATCTGTGACCTTGTCGGGCGCAGCGAGAAGTATACGGTGATAATTCCGGCAGCGAATGCGCAGAATCTGATGCTGCATAAGAAAACTCAGGCGGCGGTGCAAGCCGGACGCCTCGAGATCATTCCCGTATCGCATATTGCTGAGGCCTTTGAGATTGCCACGGGTGTTCCGCTGGGCGTCCGTGACGTTCATGGGGACAGCGTCCTGCTCAAGGACAGTGCGCTGGATCGGGCGCTTATCTGGATGGACAAGGCCGAGGAAGATGCTCACCACGACTGATCGCGAAGGACTTATCCGCGTCCTGAAAGCCCGGCAGACGGCTCAGGACGCGATTCATGATTTTTTTCGAAGCCGCGATTATCTCAGCCTCGATACCCCGATTGCCGTAAAAAGTCCGGGGACCGAGGTTCACCTTGGGTATTTTGCCACCGATTGGCATGATTTCCGGGGAGATGAGACGCGGCTTTATCTGCGTTCCAGCCCCGAGCTTCATCTGAAGCAGGCTTTGGCCTTGGGTTTGGAGCGGGTTTATCACCTGGGGAAATGTTTTCGAAATCACGGGGAGCTGGCCGACTGGCATCACCCGGAATTCACCATGCTGGAGTTTTATCAGAATGGGATCAGTCTTGCTGATTTCATGACCCTGACCGCCGAGCTGGTGCAGTCCGTGGCCGTTGGTTTGCAGAGTGCAGGTTTCGTCGTGCGTATGCCGAAGGTGAAGCCCGACCGTTTGTCGATGTTTGAAGCCTTTTCCCGCTGGGCCGGGATTGAACTCGTCGATGGCGATCCGGATCTGGCCCGTAAGGGTTTGTTGAAAGGTTTCCCTTCGCTGCGGGTGGATGATGATTTTGAGACGGCTTATTTTAAGATCCTTCTTGATGTTATCGAACCGCGGCTTAAGGAAGAGGAAGCTGTCTTCCTTTATGATTATCCGGCGTCTCAGTGTGCTCTGGCGCGCGTGGCGAATGGTCGGGCCCAGCGTTTCGAGCTTTATTTGCAGGGTGTGGAGCTCTGCAATGCGTTTGATGAATTGCTGGATCCTGCTGCAAATCGGGAGAGGATCCGAAGCAGCAATGAGCAGCGCGAGAAACTCGGCCATGGGGCTGTGCCGGAGGATGAGGATTTCTTTGCGGCCTTGGAGCAAAAGTTAAAACCTTGCTCCGGGAATGCTTTGGGTTTTGATCGTCTTCTTGCCCTTTTGTTAGGTGAGAAGAATCTCGACCGGGTGGTGCCCTTCCGTTGGAACAAGCCCTGGTCGCGGGTTATTCGGTAAGTTCCTCGGGCAACTCAGCCAATTCAAGATCCAGCTTCTGGAGGCGAAGCAATAGGTAGACGTAACTATCAGCTGTCGTCTCTACATTCCATCGAAAGAGGGCTCCCAAAAAGGGAATGGAACCAAGCCAGGGAATGCGGGATTCTTCAAAACCCGCGGTTCTTGCCTGGATTTGTCCCACCATCTGAAGTTGATCGAGCGTTAACCATGTTTCGGTCTGCATGCCCGAGCGATCGAGGGCTCTCTGGTCACCGCGTGGTCGGCTGATCTGAAGATTGAGTGAAGCCTTGACGGTATCACCTCTCTGTTCCACCAGCTTCACCTGCAGCATAAATCCCACGGCCTTCCAAATCTCCAGCGTCTGATCCCGCTGCGGGGCCAGCGTCGCGATATCCATGCCGTCGCTGACTTCCAGGGAACTCCCGAGGTTCAAGGCAAGACGCGGCCGGGCCAGGATTTTGGTATCATTTCGGTGCGAAAGTCCCTGTAAGAAGACCTCGATACTGTCCTGCGGCAGAAGTCGAATCGGGCCTAGATGCAGCGGATTACTCAAATCAGAGTCACTATTTTTCTGCGCGACCGCAACCACCTCCAATCGAAAGCGCCCGTCTACCTCTTCCTGACAGCGAACCTGGGTCGGGGCTCCATAGCGTTCCTTAATCCAATCGCGCCACTGCTGATCTCTCTTGGGGTCAGGGACAAGGCAGGGGCTTTCCAGTATCACAAACCCATCAGCATCAACAGAGGTCTTTTGAGCCTTTAATTCCTGGGAAATGCGCTCGGCCGCCAGCTGTCTTGCGTTCATGGACAGCGTTGCCCGAAAACGGCACGGGGGATTTTTATCACAGATATCCCGCGCCTTATGCAGCCAGCTCAAGGAATCACTTTGTCCCATAACAGCTGAAGACGCGTCATCACAGCGAATCCCGGGCTCATTGCAGACAAGGCTCTTCCAACGATCCACTTTCTCAGTTTCACTGCGGCTGGCAACATCGACGATCCAGCTTTGCTGCACCACACCTTTTGCATCTACCGCCCGAAGATAAACCAGTCCCGAACGCAAGGCCACGACCTGATATTCCCCTTTGCCCTGCTC